>NZ_JBXAHO010000009.1:0-203614 GCF_058795195.1 Pseudomonas sp. GW823-FHT06B06
TCGCCGCGATGGGCCATCCTTGGCCCAGCGCGGCTAAACCGGCATCCATGCCGGTTTACCCACTGCGCAGAACCTCCTTTCGGCCTCTCGATGTGGCAAGAAAATCAAAAGCCAAAGCAGAGCAAAAGCCGAAGCGAGGCGGCCTGACAGCCGACCTGATTACAGGTGTGTCCGCGATCCCACTGTAGGAGCGAGCCTGCTCGCGAAAAACGACCTGACAACGCGATCATCCAGACAGGGCGCGTCATCGTTGACGTCCATCGCCAGCAGGCTGGCTCCCACAAGGAATTGAGGGGTATCTGCAAAAGTCAGGTCGGCTGTCAGGCCGCCTCGCTTTTGCTTTGGATTTGGGTGCCCCGTTAACCACGATGGCCGAACGCAGGTATTGCGCAGTGGGGAAACCGGTAGGACGCCGGTTTAGCCGCACTGGGCCAGGGATGGCCCATCGCGGCGACCCACGGCGCATTGCCTTCGTTACGGCATGCCGAGCCCTAGCGAGGCACCGAGTGGTGGGGCCAAGCCTTTTGCTTACTTTTTGCTGGGCCGGCACTCCGGCGTTTGAAAAAGAAGAAAAAAGGGGACAGATTTATTTTCATGATTTGTTTACATTGCTCGAATATAAATCTGTCCCCTTTTTCCCTTTTTCCTTTTCCCGAATATAAATCTGTCCCCTTTTTCCCGGTCCCCTTTTTCCCTCTTTTTCCGCTCTTTTTCCGGTTGTCCCCTTTTTCCGGTTCTGCGCAGTGGCTAAATCGGCATGGATGCCGGTTTAGCCGCGCTGGGCCAAGGATGGCCCATCGCGGCGGGCCCTGTAGGAGCGAGCATGCTCGCGAAAAACGCCAGAACAACACGGGCATTCAGATAGCCCTCGTCATCGTTGACGACCATCGTCGGAACGCCGCCCGGAGCATGCTCGCTCCTACAGGCTCTTCCAAGTGACTCGCCGTAAGGACGAAACCCTAGGTGGCCGTTACCGCAGGAATGGATATGTACTCCGTCAACAAAATCCAGGTCGTTTGTCAGGTCGCCTTCGCTGGCAGGCCAGCTCCCACAGTTGATCGAGTACAGCCGTGAGAGATGGGTCGGCTGTCAGGCCGCCTTCGCCGGCAAGCCGGGCTCCTACAGTTTGGATTGGGTACATCTGCAGGAGCCTGGTCGGCTGTCGGCCGCCGGGGCTCACTCATCCTCCCCCTCTCCCTCCGGCACCACCTTGTTCTGCGTCAGGTAGCGATCCAGGGTCTCATTCTGCGCAGGCTGGGAGTTGTCCCCCGCCACCTGCCACAAACGTCGCTCGATCCCCTGCGCCAGCATATGCCCCACCGCCGCCTCGATCGCCGACAACACACACAACTGCGCCGGTTCGTTGGTGGTGTAGCCCACCTCGGCCTCAAGCAATTTCTTGAACTCGATGAACTTGAACACGCCAGCACTACGGGCCACGGAGTAGATGGTCTTGCTGGTCATGACGTTGGACAGCACCTGCCCGCTGCGCACGTCCACTGCCCGCAGGTTCACCGTGACCTGGTCGACGCGATACTCCCGGGCAATGTCGATGCCCAGGTAGCGCGCGCCTTCGCCGCCGCTGCGTACGTTGGTGTCGTAGGCGATGATCCCGCCTTCGAGCATCATGTTCGCCGCTTGCAGCGGTGGCAGCTCACCCTGGATGTTCACCGGGGTATTGGGTTTCTTCTGCGAGGCGCGGATGATCTTGCGCTCGGTCAACAGGTTCTGCAGCCCTTCACGCTCGAGCACCACGAACCAGCCGCTGGCCTGCAAGGCGTCCATCAGCATGCTCGCCGCGCCCTGGGTGACGCTGGTGGAAAACGAGCTGGCCGGGGTCGGCTTGTATTGCCCGGTCTGGTCGCGGAAGCCGTAGACCACCGCCATCAACCGGCCCTTGGGTCGTGGCATGTTGATCAAGTCATAGTAGGTCGAGGCCCTTGGGGTCAGGGTCGGGGTTTTGGAGTCCTGCTCGGCCGGCATCGGCTCGCGCAGACTGCACCCTTGTAATGCCGCCAACATCAGCCCTAGCGCTATTATTTTTTTCATGTCCTTAACTCCCCATTGTCCCGATTCCCCTCAAGGGGCCAGTCCATTCACCTGGATTTCCGAAACTTCGCCCGTGGCCCGGTCGGTCACGTTGATCGTCAGCGCACCGGAGTCGTCGACCACGTCGACGATGAAAGCGTCCGTGGACAGGCTCCCCGTGTTGCCGGTGGAGATGTTGTCCAGCAGTTGACCCAGCAAGCGCGATTGCAACTGGGCGCTGAAGCGCTCCAGGGCTGAGGTCCCGGCCGCCGAGGTACGATCCTTCAAGTCGGGATCGTCGTAGTCGTTCTGCGCCTGGGCGTTGTTGAGCAGCCAGGTGCCGTTCAACGGGTTGCCGCCAAACGAAGGGTTGACGGGCGTGTACACCAGTTCCGTGCCCTGGACCATGGCGCAAGCACCCAGGCCGAGCATGCATCCACCGGCGCGCTGCAAAAACGTTTTCGCTTTCATAGTTCGTCCCTCTCAAGGTCCGTGGTGTCCTGCAACAAGGCTTCCAGCTTGCGCTGGACAATCTGCCCGCGTACCCAGTCGGCGGCGGCATAGGCCTCGTCCTTGAGCTCCACGGTGTTCGGCGGCAGGAAGCGCCGGTAAACCAGGCGTTGTTGAAACTCCACGGTCACCAGGCTGCCCCAGCGAGCCGAAGGTCGTTCGCGTACCACCAGGTTGAAATCCATCGGGCTGGTGGCGCGCAGGCGTTCACTGAACGAGTAGTAAAATTCGTGGCCGATGTGCGAGATCGTGTCGTCGACGATGAAGCCGAGCATCTCGTCCTCTTCAGCGGCCCAGGTCACGCAGGTGCTCAACAGCAGGATCATCGCCAGGCAGAAGCGCTTCATGGCTGCAATCCCTCCGGCACTGCGGACTGGCCTTTGGCAGGGCCCGAGGTGCCATCGAGGAAGGCTTTTTCGGCCACGAATTGCCAGTCCTTGTAGCTGGCCATGCCGTTGAAGTCCGACCACTGGCTGGGGAAGTCCGCCTGCTTGAGCGGCTTGTCGGTGGACGAGCTGCTGATGCCGGTGATGCGTCCGTCGAAGCCGCGCATCAGGAACCATTCACCGCCGCCGATCGGGTCCGGGTATAGCTGGCGTATATGGTGTTTGGCGCTGGGGAAACGCTCGTCCTGCAACAGGTCGGCGAGTTCCTTGGGGTACTGGGCCAGGCCTGGCGAACTGCGGTAATAGCTGCGCAGTGCCTGGGCGTACTGGGTGCCGACCCAGAGCAATTGGCGTTCGCGGTCGCGCCGTGAAGCGGTGGACCACAACTCGCCGGCACTGGCCAGGCCCATGCCCATCACCATGATCAGGAACAGCACACCCAGGTAGGTGAAGCCGCCTTGTGCCGCAGGCTTACCACTCGGAATAAAGGCTGCCATCACGCGCCCTCCCTGTGGCACCACTCTTGATATCGGCGACACCGCCGGCCACGCCGTCAGGCGGTGCAACCAAGACCCAGGCGTCCTTGCGTTCGACAATCGGGTCCATCGGCGGATTGCGCAGGTAGCGCTGTTCAACCAGTTGCTCGATGGAGTCGGGATAGCGTCCGGTGTCACCGTAGTAGTGATCCAGTGCTTCGCGCATCGCCGACAGGCTCTGGCGCAGGGTGGTCTCCTTGGAGGCCTCCAGGCTGTTGAAATAGCGCGGCAAGGCGATGGTCATCAGGGTGGCGATGATTGCCATGACCACCATCAGTTCCAATAGGGTAAAACCCCTTTCCCGACGCATATGCTCACCACTCCCGGTAGGCGATGCCGTTGAGACCCTTGCCCCGGGCCTTGGAGTAGACGTCGAAGACGTCCTGGCCTTCCCGCGGGTTTTGAGCCGTACTGTCGTAGGAGCGCAGGCCCCAGCCACCTTCGTCGTCGCGCTTGACCGGTGCCAGCGGGTCATGGGGTACGCGGCGCAGGAAATAGAACTTGGCACCCTTGGCGCTGCGCACATCGCGCACCCCTTCCACCAGCACCTGCAGGTTCGGCGGGTAGCCGCTGCTGTTGAGCGATTTCTCGATGTACCCGGCGTCGAAAGCACGCTTGTAGGCGTCGATGGCATCGCGGATCTGGTATAGCGCGGTACGCAGTTCCTGCTCTTTGCCCCGGCGCACCACGGTCTCGGTCAGCGGCGCGGCCATGCCGGCCAGCAGGCCGATCAACGACAGCGTCACCACGACTTCAATCAAGGTAAAACCGCGTTGCGAGGCGTTCATGATCAAGGCTTCCCAACAGTAACGGTGGTAGCGATCGGTGCGCCCATGCCATTGGCCTTGACCTCTTCAACCTCGACCTTCGAGCGATCCGGCGCCTGGATGTGCATGCTGGTTTCGGTGCCCGTGGTGAATTCCATGTCCGACGGACTCTGGTACGGCAGGTTGCGCACGATCCGCGGGGTGATCGACAACACCAGCTCGGATTTGCTCACGTCGTCCTTGTTGCTGCCGAACAGGCGGCCGAGGCCAGGAATATCGCCAAGACCGGGAATCTTGTTGCCGGTGCTGCCATGGTCGTTGCGCATCAGGCCGGCGAGAATCTGCGTTTCGCCGTCATGCAGGCGCAGGGTGGTCTGCGCGTTGCGGGTATCGACCTGGACCGGAATCGTGCCCTGGCGGGTCGGTTCCAGTGGCGTGGCGTTGCTGACTTCCAGGGCCACCTTGATCGCCACTTCGTTGTTCAAGTGCACGGTGGGCTGCACTTCCAGTTTCAGACCGACGTCCAGGTAAGTCACGCTTTCGGTGATCACCGGTCCCTGGGTCGACGGCACCGACGTGGCGCTTATGATCGGCACGCGCTGGCCGATGTGGATGCGCGCCTGTTCGCGGTTGCTGACGCGGATCACCGGGCTGGCGAGGGTATTGATGTCCTTGTCCTGGGCATTGATCTTGGCCTGTGGCGAGGGCTGGATGGTGATCCGGCTGGAATTGATGCCCTTGAGCTGATCGAGCAGGGTCACCGCCGAACCGTCGCTGTTGACCACGCCGAAGGTGTTCGGCCATTGCAGGCCCAGGTCGAGAATCCGCTGGGTGGCGACCTCCATCACTTCCACTTCCAGCACCACTTCGGGGTTGGACTGATCCTGCGATTGCAGGAGCTTCTCGGCCATGCGCACGGCGTCACCGGTGTCGCGCATGGTCAGGGTGTTGAGGCGTTCGTCGACGAACACGTCGCGGGTCTTGAGCATGGTCTTGACCATGTTCAGCGCGGTATTGGCATCGATACTGGTCAGGTAGAAGGTGCGCATCACCAGCTCCTGGTAATCCTTGAGCTTCTGCGGCGAGTCCGGGTAGATCAGCAGGGTGTTTTCGTTCACCACTTTCTGGTGCAGCTGGTTCTGTTGCAACAGCAGTGCCACGGCGTCTTCGATGCGCACGTCGCGCACGAAGATGGTGGCTTTCATGTCCGGGCGCAGGTCCTTGTCGAAGATGAAGTTCAGGCCGGCGACCTGGGACAGCACTTCGAAGATGGTCTTGAGATTGGCGTCGCGAAATTCCAGGGTTACCGGCTTGTCCAGCTTGGTGCGCAGTTGCGGATAGGCCACCACGTTGCGGCTCTGCACCAGGCGGATATTGCCTTGCAGTTCCAGGGCGCCTTCGTTGTTGGGGTCCAGTTCGAGAATCTGCCTGACCTGACGCTCGGCGCCGTAGATGTCGCCACGGCGCAGGTCGCCACGGGCCAGTTCAAGTTTTTCATCGAGGTTGCGCATGTGTTCGAGCTGACGCATGGCGTCCTGGGCGCGGCGGTTGTTCGGTTCGATGGTCAACACCCGGCTGTACCCCATGCGAGCGGACGCGAAATCACGCTGGGTGCGATCCATGTCGGCCTGGGTCAGCAGCGCCGTGATCGCACGGGCACGAGCGCTATTGAGGGCAATGTGCAGTTCGGTGTCGCGAGGGTTTTCCCGCAGGCCCTCCTCGATCCGGGCCAGGCCGGCTTCGTACTGGCCCTGTTCGATCAGCTCAGAGGCTTCTTCCTTGGCCACCTGCGCCGAGCTGCAGGCAGCCAGCCCTGCACAGAGGCAGAGGCTCATCAGCAAACGGGACTTGTTCATTGCGCGCTCCCCACAGACAAGGTCTGGGACAAATGCAGAGGCAAATAGACCAGGCTCAGTTCCAGATCGGAAATGCCCTCGATCTTCCATGTTTCGTCAATCACATCCCCTTTACGCACGACGTAGATCTTTTCGCCGTTTTGCAAAAACACTTGCAGGTCGGTGCGATCGTCCATCCGGCCGATGAACTGGAACGGCATGGGCGGTGCAGTGGGGACCTGCACCACCGGTGCAACGTTGACCGGTTGTTCGGTGACGCTGGCCAGGGTGGGTGCGGCCTTCCAGCTGCGCGCGGCGAACAGGTCGCCCGCCGGGCTCAGGTCCTTGATCGCCACGGGCGCAGCAGAGGCCTGCGCGGCTGGCAAGGCGCCGCGTTGCTTGCCTTTGACGGGCGTGGCCACAGCGGCCACTTCGACGTCACTGTCGTCAGCCTGTTTTAAGTATTCGGGCACCCAGGTCAGCGCCGCGGCCACGCCGAGGAACGCCACCCAACCCACTGCACGTTTGTTGTTCATCATGACCTCGACAGGTAAAGGGTCATGCGGATCCGCCCGTTCAGGTCGGTGTCGGCGATCTTCTTGCGCGAAAGCTCCAGGTCCTCCACCACCACCGCCGGCAACTGGCCGAGCAAGGCATGCATGAAGCGCCGCAGTTGCGGGTAGCTGCCCCGCACCGGCAACAGGATCTGATAGCGCGCCAGGTGGGTCTTGGGATCGATGCCCAGCGAGTATTCGCCCCTGGACAGGGTGATGCGTTCCTGGGCGGCCAGCGCGTAGATCTTGTCGATGGCGACGGTGGCCTGGGGCTGGGTTGGCAATTTGCTGCGGAAGTCATCGAGCTGGCGTTGTGGCACGACCGGAGCGGCGATCGAGCCCTCCTCGACCTTGGCCAGGTACTCGCGGGCGTCCTGGGTCTGCTGGCTCAGGTGCTGCAGCGCCTGCCAGTCCGGCAACAAGCCGAACAGGCCGTAGGCCAGCGCCAGCACCAGCAGGGCCAGCCCTGCCAGGCCCGGCACGCCGAGGCTTTGCAGGTATTCGTGGACGATCAATCTAGGGATTTGCATCGCCAATCTCCCAGGTAGCCGACAAGTTGAATTGCACCGGGTGCTCCGGCACGTTGGCGACGATTTCGTGGCTGAGCAACGACACGTCGGAAAGCTCGTCGCAGGCTTCGAGGCGGCGGTGGAAGTCGAGCATGGCGTCCAGGTCGCGTGCCTCGGCGCTGATCCGCACCTGGCCCTTGCGGGCATCCGGGGTCAGGGTCAGCAAGGCAATGTTGTCGCGCGGCATGGCTTCCAGGGTGGCGAACAGGCGCTCCCAAGGGCGGCGCAACTGCTGCGAGACCTTGCGCATCTCGGCCAGGTTCTGCGCCTGCTCGCGGGTTTCGGCCGGGGTCAGGCTGACCTTGCTGCCGGTGTCGCCAGTAAGTACCCGTTGCGTGGTTTGCAGGTGACCTTGCTGTTGTTCGGCCTCCCCACTTACCTGTTGTTGGATGACGATGCAGGTCAGCGCCAGCACCACGCCACCGACCAGCAGGCTCCAGCCCAGGGGACTGGAGCGGCGGCGCGGCTGAAAGTCGAGCATCAGGGGGCGCATGTCAGGCCACCGTCCGGGACATGACGTACAGGCTGTCGCGTACGCTGGTCCGGCCTTCTTCGAGGGTGCGCAGCTGTACGCCTGGCACTTCAGGGTGCGAGTCGATACGCGCTGGCGCATGCAGGTAGATGTTCAGTGGCCGCTCACTGATGGACGCCTGCAATTGGCATTCGCGACCGACCAGCGCGCTCAGTGCCGCATCGCTGTCGCTGCTGCCCACCGAGCGCACTGCCGTCCAGCGACCTTCGCGCGCCAGCAGCATCACACTGCGCACCGGTTCTGCGACCACGAACAGGAAGTCGCCGGCGTCGAAGCTTTTGTCGAAGTGGTTGAACGCCGCCATCAGGTACGGTTGCACCGAACGCAGGCGCAAGCCACGGCCACTGACCAGGGCACGCAGGCGTTCGATCAGGTCTTGCGGCAGCGCGCTGGCGATCCGGTCGTAGCCGGCGGGTTCGGCCGACAGCACCAGGCTCCAGGGTTGGTTGGCTGCCCCGTAGAGGTCTTCGAAGCACAGCTGGGCAAACCCGCGCAGTTCGTCGGGGCTGCTGATCTGCTCGCTCCAGGGCACCAGGCAAAACCGGCTGAAGTGGCCGGAGACCACCACAGTCAACTCGGCACCGGCGCGGGCATGTTCGCCCAGCAGGCGGTCGAGGGTTTCCAGGGCGACCGTCCAGGCCATGAACCCTTCATCGATGAAGCCGACGCTGCCCAGCCACAGGGTGTCGCCACCCTGGCGCTGACCGAGGCCGACACCACTGGCGCCGAGCACGGCGACATAACGCTCACGAGATAAAAGTGACACGATTGATCTCCTCGAGAGTGGTACGGCCTTGTTGCACCAGTTCCAGCGCCGATTCGCGCAGCAGGCGCAAACCGCGTTTGCAGGCGTGGGCCTTGATTTTCGAAATGGGTTGGCGCTCGACGATCATTTGCCGCAGCTCGTCGTCCAGGTGCAGCAGCTCGGCAATCGCACTGCGTCCGCGGTAGCCGGTGCCACGGCAATGACCGCAACCCTTGCCATGGACGAAGTGGTAGTGCGCGACCTGTTGCGGGTCGAGGCCCGAGCTTTGCAGCTCTTCTTCGGTCGGTGCGTAGGGCGTGCTGCAAGCGCTGCACACCAGGCGGATCAGACGCTGGGCCAGCACCGCATTGAGCGCGGAGACCAGGCTGTAGGGGTCGATTTCCATCTGGGTGAAGCGGCCGATCACGTCGAACACGTTGTTGGCGTGGATAGTGGTGAACACCAGGTGCCCGGTGAGTGCCGATTGCACGGCGATCTGCGCGGTGTCGGGGTCGCGGATCTCGCCGACCATGATCTTGTCCGGGTCGTGGCGCAGGATCGAGCGCAGGCCGCGGGCGAAGGTCAGGCCTTTCTTTTCGTTGACCGGGATCTGCAGTACGCCGGGCAGCTGGTACTCCACCGGGTCTTCGATGGTGATGATCTTGTCCACGCCGTGGTTGATCTCGGTGATCATCGCGTACAGCGTGGTGGTCTTGCCGCTGCCGGTGGGGCCGGTGACCAGCACCATGCCGTAGGGTTCGGCAGCCAGGCGGCGCAGTTGACGCAGGGTTTCCTCTTCAAAGCCCAGGGCCTGCAGCTGCACGCCGCAGACCTTGTCGGCCAGGTCCTGCTTGTCGAGCACCCGCAGCACAGCGTCCTCGCCGAAAATGCTCGGCATGATCGACACCCGGAAGTCGATCTGCCGGCCGCTGATGCCGATCTTGAAGCGACCGTCCTGGGGCACGCGTTTTTCGCCGATGTCCAGTTCGGCCATGACCTTGACCCGGGAAATCACCTGTTCGGCGAACTCGCTGCCCTGGATCTTGCTGATGTTGTTGAGCACGCCATCGATGCGGTACTTGATCACCAGGCCGCTGCCGGTGGTGCCCAGGTGGATATCGCTGGCGTGCATCTTCAGCGCGTCGTAGAGGGTCGAGTTGACCAGCTTGACCACCACGCTCGAGTCTTCGCTGATACTGGTCAGGGACAGGCTCTGCAGGGTGTCGGTCTCGGTGTTGCCATCAGCCTGGGCGTTGAGCGATTCCACTGCGTGGAAGCTCTCTTCGTGGCGTGCCAGGTAGGCTTTCAGGTCGTCGGCATGCACCAGGTACAGCGGCGCGCCGTGCAGGCAGTCGTCGATCCAGGCCAGGCGAGCGCTGTCGAAGGGGTCGGCAAACACGCCGATGACCGCATCGTCGTGACGCAGCAGGATGAATTCGCGCTTGAGGCATTGGGCCAGGGTGACCCGGTCGAACACCGGGGTGGCTTGAAACAGGCTGTCGGTGTCGAGCACCGGGTAGTGCAGGGTCGCGCCCAGGCACTGGATAAAGGGCATGGGAGCCAGTTCGCAGAGCGCCCCGAGGGCTTCGAGCATGCGTTCGCCGGAACTGCCAGCCCGGGAGCGAGCCTGGGCCAATTGCTCACTGGTGAATCGAGTCGGTACACAATCGCGCGTTGGCACATCGACGACAAGGGAAAGACGGTCCATGGCTTGCTCTCCAACACCCGGGGCTTAGAGCCCTGTCGGCGCGGCGAGCAATTGCGGCGGATGCCGTAACCTCTTGTCGCGCCATTACTCCCCGGTGAGCAATCGTTCGTCGTCTGGCGCTGTGGAGGCCGTGTTACTTCGTCGGCGATCTGCAAGCACCCAACTACCGTCGTACAACTGCAGCGGGAAACTCTCGTTCCTGCTCTGGCGTCGTTCGACAAAGCCTTCGCTACTGCTCACACCCGCTTTGGGTTCGCGCTGGCGCCCCAGAAGGTCAAGTACTGCACGCGCCAGTTCCGCCAACGGAAACGGTTTGAACAGGATATGGCTGACTCCCAGTTGCCGGGCCCTTTCGCAAACCTCTGCGGTGGGGTGCCCCGTGATCAGCACAAAATGACACTTCCTGTTCTGGCGGACGGCATCGAGCACCTCAAAGCCTTCCATATCGGGCAAGCGGTAATCGAACACCATCACATCGGGTGCGAAATCGTCAGCTTCTACGATTCCTTGCGCACCGTCGTGAGCAATCCGGACTTCCAGCGCTTGCGCCTGCAGGTAACCCTGGAGGTTTTCCGCCAGCAGCTGTTCGTCATCGACAACCAGTACTTTGTTTAACAAGGTGGACTCCTTGAAACCGCAGATCCGAGTTCCGAACCTGGTGGAGTGCGCGTCCTTGATAGGACTAACGCACACTTCATGCCAGGCTGAGAGCCGGTAATTTTATGTATTCATGTCCTTGAATTTAAAAGCAATGCCTTTGCGTCCACATGCCCCACCCCCCAAAAGCGGGGAAAAGCGAACGGATGTGTATCGACGCTTTCCCCCACTTTTGGGGAAAGCTCATTCGTCGTCAATGCGTTCGATTCGATTGCTTGCGCGCAGCTGAGCCAGCGCCTGTAGACGTGCCTGGACCTGTTTCTGTCGGGTAAGGTAGACCCGAACCATTTCAAGTCCCTGCTCTTCTGGGACATCGGCAGCCTCCAATCGGTTCTGCAGCAAGATCAAATGCCAGCCAACCGTCGTGCGCACCGGCTCGCTGATGGCCCCTGGCTTGAGGGCAAAAGCCGCCGCTTCGAACTCCGGCAGCATGCGCCCACGGGTGAAGTAACCCAGATCGCCGCCGGCACTGGCCGAAGCGTCTTCGGAACCGCTACGGGCCACACTGGCAAAATCGGCGCCCTGATCAATCGAGGTACGCATTGCCTGCAATCGTAGTCTCGCGGCTTCGACTGTGGAAGCATCCGCACCCTGAGGGACTTTGATCAGGATATGCCTGACCTGGATTTCCTCGGGCCGATTCATCTCGGCGCGGTGTTCCTCATAAAACGCCCGCACCTGTGTTTCGTCCGGCTGTTGCGCCCTGGTGAGTTCGGCAAACATCTGCTGCGCCGCCAGGTCACGACGGGTGTACTCGATGTAGGCGGCCTCATCGAAACCGGCGTCTTCGAGGCGCCGGGCGAACACCTGTGCGCCCCCCATGGCCTGGCGGGTCCGGGCCACCTGGTCTTGCACCGTGGCATCGCTGACCACCACCCCGCGCTTGACCGCTTCCTGCCAGAGCAGCTCCTTGTCGATCAGGGCGTCCAGCGCCGCCTTGCGCAGCTGTTTGTAGGCGCTGGGACTGCGAATGCTGGCGACCGCCCGGCCCTGATCCTCCAGATATTCGGCGAAATAGCGCTCCAGGCGCAGCTGGGAAATTTCCTCGCCATTGACCCTTGCTACCGCCGGGCCATTACTGGAAAACGCAGCGGGCACCCATAGGATCAATAGCACCAGCACAGTCATGAGTTTCATGTTCGGCCTCCGGATCAGGGCATGGCGGCAATAGGTTTGTAGGGGGCGACCAGATAGAAGCGCTGGTCTGGCAGGTCCACGGTGACCACATGGGCGCCGTTCAGGCCCAGGCGTCGACCCGGCCCGAAACTGATCAGCGGGGTCAGGCCGGTGTCGAAGTCATGCAGGCCTTCCAGGGCACTGATCAGTTTTTCCCGGCTGGCATCGCGTCCCGCCTGTTTCATGCCCTCGCTGAGCAACAGCATTGAACTGTAGGCACCGACCTGCAGCACCGCGTGTTCGCCACCGAGCCTCTGGCGCTCGCGCAGCTGCATCAGGGCGATGCGCCCGGTCATCGTCCAGTCGCTTGGCACGAACGGATACGCCAGGAACACCCGTCGGGAAAAATCACTGGGCACCTGCAGCAGATCCCCTGCCACCTGATTCGAGGCGGCGAACAGGTACGGCACCTGCCCCGCGGTCTGCAGCCGCTCGGCCAGGCGACTGAAACCACCACTGCTGCCCATGTAGAACACCGAGCGCGAGCCCAGTGGCAACTCGTCCTGCGCCGACTCGTAGGGTTGCAGGCGCACTTTCTGCCAGTCGTTGTCCTGCAGGTACTGGGCAAGTTTCTCGGCCGCCAGGCGTTGGCCAGGTTCGTTCGGATAGGCAATCAACGTCGGGCCTTGCAGCACGCGCAGACTGGTGGCGGCATAGTTGGCCAGCGCGATCATCTGTTCGCGCAGCCCCGGCAACGGTTCGAAAATCTGCCGGCTGGCCTGGGCCGTACCTTGCAATGACAGCGCCCCGATCAGGGGCACGCCGGCCTGTTCCAGAAGCGGCGCCAGTTCGGCACCCAGCGCCGGCACCAGCGGTGCGACCAGCGCGAAAACCTGTTCCTGCTCGATCAACTGGTCCAGCGCCTGCTCGGCGCTGGCACGGTCGGGACCGGGATCCATGATGGTCAGGCGCAACTGCCGGCCATGAATCCCCCCCGCTTCGTTGATCCGCGCCACGCTGCCCCTGAGCACCGCCGCCACGGTGAGGCCCTCTTCGCCCAGCGACCCGCTGCTCGGCAGCAAGGTGCCCAGGTGCAGGCTGTCGGGGCTCAGGCCCGGATCGCGCTCATCGGCCAGGCGCTTGAGGTAGGCCGTCAGGTTGCGCTGATCGGTCATCGACAGCACGAACCGCGGCATCGCCGCGTCCAGCCGGTTGTTGCCCGGATCGCGTCCCTCCTGGACCGCACGGGCCAAAGTGCCCTCGGTATAGGCCGGGTAGGCACGCCCGTTGACCTGCTGTTGACCGTAGATACTGGTCAGCCGCGACCAGCTCAAATCCGGCGGGCGCACCCCGCCTTCCGGGCGGCCGAGGCCATCGCTGCCGTGGCAGTTGGCGCACGGCAGGCTGGTGGCCGGCAGCAGCATGCCCGCTGCCCCGATCCGGGCCATGATCGGCTCACCACTGGCCGATACTCCCTCGCGGTACAGCCGTTTGCCGGCGCTTTCACTGGGCGTCAGCGTCAACGCCTGGGTGTTCAGGCTGATGCCACCGAGAAGAAGCAGGCTGAGGATCAGGGCGTTTTTCATGGCCCGGACTCAGCGACCGGCCACGGGCATTGCCAGCAGCTGCAAGCGCTGGGCAATGGCGGCGGCCGGGGCATCGGGGCGGATCTTGCTCCAGCGCTTGTTCGCCACGTCACCGACGATCAACTGGGTGGAGTGCTGCTCGGGGGACGGTATGACTTGGCCAATGCGCCCAAGGACCAGGTCCATCTGCGCTTTGTCGCCGGTAAGAAAAAGCCAGTGGGGCTCATCGACGCCCTGCTTCAAGGTGTAAGCCTTGAGTACCGCCGGGGTGTCCCGCAGCGGATCACTGGTAAGGGAGATAAAGGTGATGCCGTCCGCCTTGTCGCCAAGCACTTCGCGCACTTGCTTGAGCTTCTGGGTGATCAACGGGCAGGCGTCCGTGCAACTGGTGAAAATCACATTGAGCAGCACCACGCGGTTGTGCAGCGCGTCGCTGTAGAAACGCAGGGTATTGCCGTTCTGGTCCTGCAACGGCGTGTCGGTGAACCAGGTCCTGGCATCGCGGGTGCCACCGGCCGGTTGCGCGGTGGCGGCCACCGTGTCGGAGGCCGGCGCCGCTTGTTCATGCCCTTCATGGGCCAAGGCCAAGGAGCTGGCGAGGCAGGCGCAGAGGCTCAGGGCGACCCAGTCGAGAAGTCTCATGGCTGATGCTCCATGGCGATGGCGGTGTGTTTGGCGTGGGCGTTGCGTTCACCGCTGAGCTTCTCCACTTGCCGGGTCAATACGGCCGGGTCGGTGAAGCCGTAGTAGCGGGTCCAGTGACGACTGTTGCCGTCCCCCACGAGGATCAGCGGTGCGTGATTCTTGAAGTCGCCACTGAAACTGCCCAGGCCCTTGAGGGTTTCGTTGACCGACTGCGTGGAGCCGGTCAGCCAGCTCCAACCCGGACCGTTCTGGAAGGAGCGGGCATAATCGTTGAGGCGCTTGGCGTCATCGCGCTGCGGATCGATGCTGATCGACACCAGCTGCACTTCGGTGCCGACCCGTGCCCCCAGCTGTTTCTGCACCTTGCCCATGATCGAGGACACCACCGGGCAGACCGTGGTGCAACTGGTGTAGATAAAGCTCATGACCACGATCTTGTCGGCCACCAGGTCTTTTTCCAGGCGCACGGTCTTGCCGTTCTGGTCCACCAGCGCGACGTCGGCGAACTTGACCTGAGCGGTCTCGGAACTGGTGCTTTTGGCGGCCATGTTGTGGCCAGCATGTTCATCGGCCGAATGGGCCAGGGCCTGGCCGATACTGGCAGTCAACAGGCAGAGCGTCAGCAGTCCGTGATGTGCGAGTCGGTTCATGTCGATGTCCTCTTCAATGAGCAATGCCGGGGGTCACCCGAACGCTGGCAAACGTCTGGTCGTCGAAATTCGCGCCCAGGGACGCCGCACGCACGTGCAGGTACCAGGCGCCTTGCTGGTCAAGGGTGACCGGGGCTTCATAGATGCCATTGCCGACGTCCAGTGCCGCGACGTACTGCGGCCGGGAACTGGGCGCCAGGAAGTAGCGCACCTGCACGTCCTTGACCCCGCTGCGCTGGACCTTCTGTTTGCCCTGGACGATGCGAAAGCGCACGACATAAGGGCTACCCAGGGCGGCCGTGGTTTTGTCGAGCATGAACTCGACTTTCGGGATGCCGGCGACGGGGCCCAGGCTTGCGTTCGGCTCAACCACGGCGCTGAAGCAGTGGATGATGTTGGGCTGGTTGAGCAGGAACGCCACGTCGAAGCGCCCCGCCGCCGGCAGCTTGATCCGCGCGCTGTACAGCCCCGGTTCGACTTCGCGCAGGCTGCGGTCGATGACCAGCGCCGCCCGCGCCACTTGCCCGCGATTGGGGTAGCCGGACATCGGCGCGTTCATGCCTTCGGCGTAGAAGTAGGTGGTGTTGTCCACCGGGTTGACCACAAACACCGCGTTGTCGTCCCGCGACACCGCCAGGCTCGAGGCCAGCGGCAAGTCACCGGCCAGGCGCGGCGGTTGCGGCCCGGCTTCAAAGCCCTGGCTGATCGGCTTGCGGCCCTCACCGAGGGACGCCAGGTTGATCATCGTGACCTTGGGCGAGGCCAGTCCGCGCACGTACGCATAGGCCTTGGTGAACACCACTTGATAGGGTTCGGCGGACACGTCCAGTTCATGGATCAGCGAATCGGTGGCGGCGTCGATCACCGCGGCCTGGTTCTCCAGGGTATTGAGCACGATGCCGAAACGGCCGTCGGCGCTGAAACCCATCGGGCCGAGGCCCTGCTTGATCTTGATCACCCGCCGCACCGACTGGTTCGCCGCGTCGACCACGGTCACCGTGCCGTCCTTGCCATCGGCCACATAGGCCGCGCCGGACAGTGTCGAGTACACCACCGACAGCGGGTGCGAACCGGTCTTGAGCTGCTTGGCGATGGTCAAGGTGGCGACATCGATGATGCTCAGGGTGCCGTCGTCGCGGTTGGTGACAAAGGCGAAGCGGCTGTCCTTGCTGAAGGCGATTTCGTGGTGGCCACTGCCAGTTGCCAGGTGCTTGAGGGTCTTGAGGCTGGCGGTGTCGATCACCGTGATCCCGGAGAGCTCGGCCGACGGGGCATTGTTGCCGACCCACAGCAGGCGCTCGTCCGGTTGCAAGGCCACGCGCACCGGATTGCTGCCCGCGGCCACCGAGTCGAGCAGCTTGAATTGCTCACTGTCGATCACCGCGACTTCACCCGCCGTGGGCATCGACACGAACACCCGTTTGTTGTCCCTGGGGGTGACCCAATCCATCGGCGGTTGCTTGATATCGATGCGGGTCATAGTGCTGGTGATGCCGCCCACCGAGACCGAGGGGTCGACCACCGAGACGCTGGCATCGCGGTTCATCACCATCAGGAAGTAGCTGTTGAGGTCGAGCAGCGGCCGTGCGCCGATACTTGATTTAAGGAACACCCCGACCCGCGCCTTGCAGCTCTGCTCGCGGCCCTGGGCCTGGTCAGCGGCGACGGTCTCTGGGTCGATCCAGGCGCCGGGGGCAACGCCCGCCAGCGGTTGGCCCGACGCCTTGTCGGTGACGTTGAAACGCACATCGGCAAATTCACCCTCGCGCAACACGCCGTCTGCAGCCAGCGGCCGCACTTCGAGGGCCACCGACACGCCGTCACGTTCAAGCGTCTGGCCGGTCCAGGTGTCGGGCAGCGCGATGTCGCCAAGCAGGGTCGGTGGCGACGTGCGCCACACCCCGAGCCAGATCAGCGCAACCCCTACGACCAGGGCAACACTGGCGATTTTGATGGTCCTGTTCATGTCACATCTCCCCTTCAGATCTAAGCCTGCTTCACCGCGTCCCCCTGTGGGAGCGAGCCTGCTCGCGAAGAGGCCAGCACATCCAGCATTGATGTGTCTGACACTCCGCCTTCGCGAGCAGGCTCGCTCCCACAGGTATTGCGTTGTTTCCCGCCCTACGGCGCCGGCTCCAGATCGTTGGTCACCCGCAACAGCCCCCACAACCCGGAGGTATTGCCGTAGGCGCCGTAGTCGCGGAACAGGTAGTCACCCGGTATCGCGTTGACACCCCCGGCGCTCGGCAGCATGAAGCTGAAGTGCGCTGCCGGCAGGACGCTCTCGCGGGCGCCGATGTACATCGACATCGGGTTGTAGCCGAACCGCACCGAACCCACCCCTGGCGTACCCATCGGATAACCACCGGTATCGCTCTTCTCTGGCTGGAACGGGTTGGTCGACCAGACGTGACCGTCAAGCTGGAAGATGGTGCCGCGACTGCCCCCGGTAGGCATCAGGATGTGCGTGCGGAACGGTTGTCCCGGTCTGGCGTACAGCACTGGCGTTTGTGGGTCACCGCCCACCAGCGCGTTGCTGTAGGCCATGTGTGCATTCACCATGTCGCCGTAGCCCGCGCCGTCGGCACGGCCGAACGGTGCATCCGGGGCCAGGCCGAAGCGGTACCACATCGGTTCGGTCTTGTAGTTGATGGCCATGCTGGAGTTGTCCTGCGGATCGTTCGGCACGCCGAACCCTTCCGCCGCAATCCCTTCCACCGGCCGACCATTGGCCCAGCGAATGTTCAAGGCTTTCTGCCAGACCATCGCAAAGTCGCGGTAGCTGGTTTGCCCAGGTGCGGTGACGGTGGCATTGACCTTGCGCGTGTCTTCCACCCAGGTGGCGCCCACCGGCAGGATGCTCATCGCCCCGGCCAGGCCCTTTTGCGACTGCTTGATCACGTCCGCCGGGGTGATGTTCAAGCCGCCGAACTCGATCGCCGTGGCGTTGATGTTGTCGACATTACGGCCCAGTTGAGTGATCGGTTTGCCTTCACGCTCCAGGTGGCCGGCGTAGTATTGGTAGGTACGGGTCGGGTAGGCCCCGCTGCTGCCGACACGCGGTGGCACGGTCTGGGTCGGGTTGGCGCCGACGTTGGTGCCGTCGGATTTGGTGATGTCGTACGCCAGCAGTTGCGCGTGCAGCCCCACGTGGCTCGACGGCCGCATCAGGTTGTTGCTGAAGGTGGTCGAACCGCTGCCGCTGTTACGATCGCGTTTGACCATGCCTTGCATCACCGCTGTCTGGGTCAGGTCCGGCATGACGCTCGGCAGCCGGTTTTCCAGGGTGATGTTGATGCAATCACCAGCCGCTGCGCGCAGCACCAGCGGTTCGACAGACACACCGGGCTTGAGCTTGCCGGTGGTTGGGTCGAGGTCGGCCTTGCGTACATACAGGATTGCGGTCGGGTCATGCAGCGGCCCGCTTTGCCCACCGATGGTGATGGTTTCACCGTCTTCAGGGTCGGTGACGGTGACCTGGGGAATGCTCACAGTCCGCGAGTTGAACACCAGGGTGCCACCGGCTGGATTCAGCGGCCCGCCCACATGCTGTCCAAGCCCCGCCGGATCACCAATGGTCAGGCCGAGCGGATTGGTCAGAATGTCGTTGGCCAGCGCCGCGACCACTTCATAATTGCGTTGCGGAGTCGGCCGGGTGCCGATGCCATTGGGGTTGGCGCCATACCTTGGGCAAACGCCGTCGAAGGCCACGGTGTTGCGCATACCCGTCGGCTTCGGATTGGTCGGCAAGGCAAACAGATCGTTGCGCTGGGTGGTGTAGTTGCGCATCACACCCCAGATCCCGCTCCAGTAGCCTTCAATCGAAGCGTCCATCGAGTACAGGTAATCCCCGGTGGTCGCAGCCGAACTGGACAGCATCGAGACCGGCGCAATGAAGCCCATCTGCTCGGAGATGCCGATCATCTGCGACGCGCGCCAGCCGGAGTTGGAGCTGTTGCCGAAACCGGAACCACTTTGCAGCCACTTCACGCCGTGCAGGGTGACGTTATGCTCCTCTTCGTGTCCGCCGGCATGCACCCGCAGCCGCACATTGTCGCCGGTGTAGGTACGCAGCATCGGGGTGAACGGATCGCCAGGTTCGGCGCCGCCCTTGTTGATGTGCGGCGGGAACAGCGTGGTGCCGCCGGTGGGGCCGGTGGCCGAGGTGATCAGGTTCGGCGCCAGGTTCATCGCCGGGATCGCACGGTCGGTACGGCTTTGCATGGCGTACGCCAGGTCGCCGCCGAGGCCGTCGGCCTGCATGCCGCGCTTGCCGTCCGGGCCGACCTTGTTCGGGTCGTATACCCGCAGGGCCAGCGGTTCGTTACGGTAGTTGACGACGAACATGCCAGGGTCATCGACCGAGATGGCTTGCGGGCATGGCCGGCTCGGGCAACCCGGAAGTATCCCGCCCTGCACTTCGATAATACCGTCCAACAGGGTACTGGCGTTGTTGCGCACTGGTGGGTTGATCGCGTAGCGGAAGCTGTCGGCGGTGGCCGGGAAGCTTTGCGCATCGGGTTTACCGTCAGGTCCGGCGCCCACGTACACGCCGGCTTCGTAGGCGTGCTGGAAGTCGCTGTATTCGAGGAAGAACTCACGGAAACTGTCGTTCTTGCCGTCGCCATCGATGTCACCGGTAGAAATCACCGCTTGCCACGAAGTCGGCCCGCCGTCCTGGCGCCCGCCGCTGTACAACGGCTCGCCGGTTTCGGCGTGGAACCAGGTGGAACCGGCAGGTTCGGCCAGCACGGTGGCGTACAGGCCAATCTGTTGGTGCGTCGATGGGCCGAGGTGGTCGTGGGTAAAGATGGTGCCCAGGCCACGGTCGACGCCTTTGGCGTTGACCACAGGGTCGACGAACCAGCGCTGCATCGCCGTACGTGCACCCACCCAATCGGCCCGTCCAAACTGGCCGAAGTACGGGTGGTTCTTGGCTTTCGGGCAAGCCGGCGTGCCATCACGCGGGTCGCTGCCCTGGCACTGGTTGAACTCGCGGATGGCCTGGATGCGTTCTTGCACCGCGCCTGGAGAGAGTACGCCGTCTTCGTAGTTCCAGCCGTTGGACGAGCCATCGGCAGCCACCAGGTCCCACTTCGGCAGGTGAATGTGCTGGCCGATCACGTCGGTCGGCGTGCGCACCTGATAGTCGTCCATCTCATAGGTGGCCGGCACCAGGTTGGTTTGCTGGTACTGCACGCAGTCGAAGGTGTTCATGCGCATCACCAAAGGTTCTGGCGGACGCTGCTTGGTGATCACCGGCCAGGCGTCTTCCCAGAGCGCCAGGATGCGCGCTTGCGGGAAGTGGTAGCCAACCTTGTTGTACACCGCGTCGAACTGGATGTTGGCCGCTTTGTAGATGCGCGGACGGTCGGCGGTGAAGCTCGAGGAGCCGATGAAAGACATGCCGTCGAGCCGCTCGCCGCTGTTGAATTCACCGGTGCCGGCGCTGCTGCTCAGGCGTTTCTGGCGGTCGTCCATGCACGGCTCGTAGAACGGCGCACCGGCCATCGGCAAGGCACCGTTGGTGCGGAAGGCCCGTGCCACGATTTGATTGCCCGGCAGCAGGGCGAAGCTTGGGTGGTCCTTCTTGGCGTGGAATGCCATGGCCGCCTGCTCGACTTCGGTGCCCTCTTCCGGCAGGTAAATCGGCTTGGCGCGGGTCACCGTCTTGGAGAAATCCAGTGACGTGGTAATGGTCTCGGCCTCGCCACCGGCAGACACGCCGTCCAGCGCATGGCGGCCCAGGCCTCCGTCCCAACCACCGGACTGCGCCGGATCAAGGTTGGCCCACAAGGCTTTGCCCGTCGATTTCAAGGCCTGCGCCGTGGCGGCGTCGAGCATGTCCAGCGGCGGAGTCGGCGGGCGTTGGCCGACCGAGCTTTCCATGCCGCCGATCCAGAATGGATAGCCAGGGTTTTTCAGCGTGCCATCGGCATTGCGGTTGGCTTCGCTGCGATCCACCAGCGCCAGGGAACCGATGGCCTGTGCACCACCGCTGCCGCCATGGTGCTCGCCGTCATCGTCGTCTTCTTCATCGTCGTCATCGTCGTTTGCGGCCACCAGGGTCTGGCCGATTTTCGGTACGACCGCAACTTTGCCGGGCATCGGTGCCATGGCTTTGCCGGGCAGCGGCACCACCGCCGGGATCGGCGTGCCGGCAACGATCTCGCCATCGGGCAAGGCGCGCGCGCCAGCAGCGGGTTTACCGCTGCGCAGGGCATAAGGCTCGCTGTGGAAACCGTCGGAGCCTTGTTGCGAGACTTCAAGCTTGGTGCCTTCTTCAAACACGTCGTGCACCCGCCACATGGCCCACATGCCCTGGGCGAAGTGCGGGTAAAAGTGGCAGTGATAGATCGCATCACCCGCTACACGGTTGCGGTTGCCCGAACCGCCGTTGGCGATTTCATAGGTGTAGCCTGCACCCGCGCCGATGCCCTGGGCGTCCACATAGTCGGAATTGTCATCGTTGGGGTTGAACAGCCACTGATGCCCGTGCAGGTGGAAGATGTGCTGTTCATGGCCGTTGTGGGTGTTGCGGAACTTGACGAAGTCACCGATATAGCTGTGGCTGACGTTGGACGGCTCTGATGGATACAGCGCCATGGTCGCCTTGACGCCCACCTGATCGGCGTTCGGTGTCTGGCCGGGGGTAATGCCTTCCAGGCCGGCGTTAGCCGGTACGTCCACCAGCATCGCCACGTCGCCGACGGTGTGGGAACTAAGGAAGAACTCTTCGTAGGCGCAGGACAGGCAATCGTGCATCGGGCCTACGCCGAGACGGTTGGCCACGACTTCTGCACCCATGCCGCCAGAGCCGTAGTTGATCATGAACGAATCGCGGGTCGGCTCCAGCACATGGGCCATCACTGGGTCAGCCCAGTAAGCCGGGAAGGCCTGGGTCGCGGCGGTTTCATCCTGGAACTGCGAGGCGAAATCGCGGAATGGCTCCAGTCGATTGGGAAGCGCCGGGTTGCGTTTGCCCATGGCTTCCAGCGGATAGGTCGAGGGCGGGAAGCTGCCATCGGCGTTGCTGCCCATGACGATCGCGTCACTCTCGCTGGAAATGATTTCATTGCCGTCGACCATATTGATGATCGGCGTGCCGGCCTTGCCTTCACGGATCCACGGCTCGCGCTGCGGGTAACGCGCCTGGTAATCGACGATCGGCTGACCGGCCGGGGTGCGGCCGGTGGTCGCCAGGCGCATTTCTTCTTCGGTCACGGTGTTGCGGTAAGTGCGCCCACCCTTGGGCACCACCACGACCTGGCCGAACAAGCCGTTGGCCACGTTGCCGGCCGCACCTTCGCCACCGAAGGTTGCGCCACGGCTGCTGGCGGCGAACACCCCTTCGCGTTCGGCATACAAGGTGTAGGAGCGGCTGGCACCCGGCGCGATCAAGCTGTTGGCATTGCGTCCGGTGAATGAAGCGATGTCATCGATGCTGTTGACCGCTTGCATGCCGTTGACCTGGAAACCGACATGGCGGTCGGCGACCTGTTCGTCGACCTTGAAGTTTTCGTTATTGCCGACCGGGATGCCTTCTTCCTCGCCCTCCACCTCCTCGCCACCGTCGTGGGAACCGGGGTTGGCCTGATAGGCCAGCAGGTTCTGCAGGTTGATGGTCAGGCAGTCACCGGCGGCCACCCGCAGCACCAGCGGACGCGGACGCTTGTCGGGGCGCAGCGACACCTTGCCCGGCACCGCCGCACCGCCCTGTGCCAGTGAGATGTCATGGTCATCGACCACATCGCGGCGCAGGGCGAACATCATGCCGTTGACGTTCTGCGCACCAAGGCGGTTGAACATCAGCGGCTGGTCCAGCGCCACGACGTTGGCCACCAGGTTGCGTTCACAACGTGCTGCCGCTTCGGCCAGCTCGATGCCGAACATCGATGCGGCCATCAACAGCCATGGAAGGACGGATGGAGCGTGAAAAATGCCGGTCATGATCACGGGCCTCACTGTGGGTGCTCACAGGAATAATTCTCGACAAAATCCTTTGAGCAATCTGTATGCCATAAAAATTCTTTATAACTATCAGTAAGTTAGAACAGCCATTTAATTCATCGGGGGATATTCCCCATTAATTCCCCACTTTTTTGCCGGGGCCACCATCCCCCAATGTTGGGGAAACCATCCCCTGTCTGCGATCACAACGGCGCATCGGCGGCCAGTCCCTGCAGACGCCGGTATTGGTTCAAGACGTTGGGCACATAACGCTGGGTTTCGGCGAATGGCGGGATCACCCCGCCACGGCTGATGACCGCCTGAGGCCCTGCGTTATAGGCGGCCACGGCGAGGGCGATGTCGTTGTCGAACAGGTTCATCAAGCGCTTGAGATATTTGGCCCCGCCCTGGATGTTGGCCTTGGGGTCGTAGACGTTTTTCACGCCCAACTCTCGGGCGGTGTCAGGCATCAGTTGCATCAACCCGCCTGCGCCTTTGGGCGATACGGCACCCGCGTCGTAGTGGGATTCGGCCTGGATCACCGCGTGCAGCAGCGCTGCGGGCAACTGGTTGTCCATGGCGGCCTTGGAGACCAGCTCGGCATAGGGTCGCGCGGCGATCATTTGCGGCTGCCGGTCGAGGCTGACCACCGCCGCCTCGACCTCACGGACCACCCGTTCATATTGGCGGCCGGGGCGATGGACGTTGGACAAGACGTAGTCGCCCTTGGCGTCCCTGGAAACGAAGACATCGGCCTGCGCAACGCCGGCCAGCAGCATCATGCCAAGCAATCCTGTGGTGAGAGTTTTCATTGTTCTACCTCCCCTGACCTGCCCCGAAAAATGGGGGTAATGCCCCAATTGCCGGTCGTGTAGCAGCCATACGCAAGCACTGTGCCGAAAGCGCCAGGGCCCGTGGCACGGGGAGTACAGAAGGATGCCCAAGCCTTTGTCCGCCATGTGCATGGCAATTGCATAAGCCTCTATCGCGACCCTTCTGCCGAATGTGTGAGGTCATCATGAAACAGCGACATGCTTTCGCCCTGCGCACGCAGCGCGGGTTCACATTGCTAGAACTGTTGGTGGTGCTGGTGGTGCTGGGGCTGTTGGCCGGCATCGTCGCGCCGAAGTATTTCGCGCAACTGGGCCGCTCCGAAGTGAAGGTGGCCAAGGCGCAAATAGAAGGCCTGGGCAAGGCCCTGGACCTGTACCGCCTGGAGGTCGGCCACTACCCGTCGACCGAGCAGGGTTTGCAGGCACTGGTCACCGCCCCCAGCGATGAAGCCCGCTGGACCGGCCCGTACTTGCAGAAAAAACTCCCGCAGGACCCGTGGGGCCGTAACTACACCTACCGCTACCCTGGTGAAAACGGCGAATACGACCTGCTGTCCATGGGCAAGGACGGTCAACCCGGCGGTGAAGGCGAAAACGCCGAAGTCACCAGTTGGCAATGATGGGGAATGGCGACCATGCGTTTTCACCTCAAGGCGGTAGGCAAGGCCGGTGTGGTTTCGCTGACGGTCGAAGCGCCGGGCGACAGTGAAGCCCGGCGCATCGCCGAAGACCAAGGGCTGCGGGTGGTCAGCCTGCACGCCGAACGACACTGGCGGGCATTGCGCGTCAAGCAGCGTGAAACCTTCAACCTGGTGTTGTTCAGCCAGGAACTGACCACACTGCTCAATGCCGGCCTGCCGTTGATCGATGCGCTGGAAAGCCTGGCGGAAAAAGAGAATGCGCCGCAAGCCCGCAAGACCTTGAGCGAACTGGTGCGCCTGCTTTATGAAGGCAAATCGTTTTCCCAGGCATTGGCCCAACTGTCGGCGGTGTTCCCGCCGCTGTATGTGGCGTTGGTCCAGTCCAGTGAGAAAACCGGTGCCGTGGGCGATGCGCTGGGTCGATATGTCAGCTATCGCCAGCGCATGGACGAGGTTCGCCAGAAGATCGTCAGCGCGTCGATCTACCCCATGCTGTTGCTGGTGGTGGGTGGTGGCGTGGTGCTGTTCTTGATGGGTTATGTCGTGCCGCGCTTCAGCCTGGTGTTCGAAGGGCTGGGGTCGAACCTGCCGTGGCTGTCGCAGATCCTGATGAGCAGCGGAATGTTCCTGCACGCCCACCAGGGCGAATTCTTTGGCGCACTGGCGACGATTGTCATCGCCCTCGCCTTCCTCCAGCGCCAACCGGCCTTTCGTCGAGGCCTGGACCGCCTGATCGAAAAACTCCCGGCGGTGCACCAGCGCATCTTCATGTACGAATTGGCGCGCTTCTACCGTTCCCTGGGGATCCTGCTGCAAGGCGGCATTCCACTCGTCACCGCCATGGGCATGGTCCGCAACCTGCTCACCCCGGCCTCTCGATTGCGCCTGGACCAGGCCTGCGAACGGGTGCGCGAGGGGCAGTCGTTGTCGACGGCGCTGGAACTCAATCACCTGGTGACCCCGGTGTCCCTGCGCCTGCTGCGCGCTGGCGAGCAGTCCGGCAACCTCGGACAGATGATGGAGCGCAGCGCCGACTTCTACGATGAAGAAATCAGCCGCTGGATCGAATGGTTCGTGCGCCTGTTCGAACCCTTGCTCATGACCTTCATCGGCCTGTTGATCGGGGTGATCGTGATTTTGATGTACATCCCGATATTCGAGCTGGCTTCCAGCATTCACTGAGCCCTCTGGTACGGGGCCTGGCGGTTTGTTGCAGGATTTATCAACGTTGCACCGAATAAAATTTCAAGTTGAGGTGTTAACCGACGTACCTACTGGATTTTCCCGACCGAACGAAGCAGCACGCGGCATGGTTTATCAACGTTGCAAATGAAAAAAGAAGACGGAGATCGATATGCACATGAACAAGCTTTTGTTGGCTGTGGCTATTGGCGCAGTTCTGTCAGCGTCTACCGTACTGATTCCGGACAACTTGTCGGGGGTTTCGAGCGCTCAAGCTAAAGAAGGCGGTAGTGGTGGCGGCGGCGGTGGCCACGGTGGAGGTGGCGGTCACGGCGGCGGCAGTGGCGGTGGCGGTGGCGGTGGCGGTGGCGGTGGAGGTCACGGCGGCGGCAGTGGCGGTGGCGGCGGTCACGGTGGAGGCAGTGGTGGTGGCGGCGGCGGCGGTCACGGTGGAGGCAGTGGTGGCAGCGGCGGTGGTAATGGCGGTGGCCACGGCGGCAATAGCGCCGGCAGCGGTCATGGCGGCAGTGACCATGCTTCGGGACATTCCGGCAGCACAGCCTCGAACTCCGGCCGCAGCGGCACCCATGCCGAACCGGGTGACGACCATGGCGTTCATCAGGCCGGGCATGACGACAAAGGCGTTCACCGCTCCGGCGAGGTAGGCGACGACCATGGCGTGCACCGTGCCGGCGAAGTCGGCGATGATCGCGGCCTGCATGCCGCCGGCGAGCCAGGTGACGATCGTGGCGTCCACGTCGGTGGCGAACCGGGTGACGACAAACGCGTCAACTGACCTGCTTCACCCCCTGTAGGAGCGAGCATGCTCGCGATAAACGTCCAGACAACGGGTGCATTCAGACAGCCCGCGTCATCGTTGACGTCCATCGCGAGCATGCTCGCTCCTACAAGGGGTCCAGGCGGTCACGCAAAAACTCGATCAACGCCTGCACCGGCCGCGAGGACTGCCGATGCTGCGGATACACCGCGGATAACGTTAGTGGTTGCGGTCGAAACTCATCGAGCACCGGCACCAACCGTCCATCCTTAATCGCCGAACCGACAATGAACGTCGGCAAATAGGTAATCCCCATCCCGGCAATCGCCGCGTCCCTGAGCACCTCGCCATTGTTGACCCGCATGCGCCCGGTGACATTGACCAGCAGCGGCTTGCCCTGCCCTTCGAAGCGCCATTGCACCTGACGCCCGTGGCCATAAGGCAGGCAGTCATGATGGTGCAAATCATCGGGTTTGAGCGGCGTGCCACGCTCCGCCAGGTAAGTCGGGCTTGCGCAATAGACACGCTGGACAGAGGCGATGCGCCGCGCGATCAGCGTCGAGTCTTCCAAGACTCCGATGCGCAATGCCAGGTCATAGCCTTCGCCGAGCAGATCCACCGGGCGATCGCTCAAGTCCACCTCCACGGTGACATCCCGATAGCGCTGCAAAAATTGCGGCAGCAGACACCCCAGGTGCGCCAGCGCAAACGACAGCGGCGCACTCACTCGCAGGGTGCCGCGCGGTTCGGTGGTCTGCCCGGCGATACCTTGCTCCACCTGCTCCACTTCACCGAGCAAGCGCAAGGCCGACTCGTAGTAACTCTGTCCCAGCGGCGTGACATCCAGCCGCCGGGTCGAGCGATTGAGCAGGCGCACGCCCAGTCGCTCCTCGAGTTGCATCAAGCGGCGGCTGACAAACTGCTTGGACAACCCCAGTTGATCGGCCGCGGCGGTGAAGCTGCCGGAGTCCATCACCTGGCAAAAAATTCGCATATCTTCGAACGGGTTCATTGTCATGCCTTTGGTTGACAGTCAGGCACTTTATAGCGACTTCTCCCCTTTTTATCACCCTACCACATAACAATGTGGGAGCGAGCCTGCTCGCGAAGACGACAGGCCAGACACTGTTGCAGTGTCTGTCAAACCGTTTTCGCGAGCAGGCTTGCTCCCACAAGGTTTAGCGTTTTGGCCGACGTTCTTACTTGGCGGTGAACGTGGTGTAGCTGTTGATCAGGTTGCGGTAGTTCGGCAGACGTTCGGACAGCAGGTTGGCCAGGCCTTCCATGTCGTTGCGCCAGTCGCCTTGCAGCTCGCAGGCCACGGAGAACCAGTTCAGCAGATGAGCACCGGCGGCCGACATACGGGCCCAGGCAGCCTGCTGCACGGTGGTATTGAAGGTGCCGGAAGCGTCCGTCACCACGAACACTTCAAAACCTTCGGCAATGGCCGACAGGGTCGGGAACGCCACGCACACGTCCGTTACCACGCCGGCGATGATCAGTTGCTTGCGACCGGTGGCCTTCACGGCCTTGACGAAGTCTTCGTTGTCCCAGGCGTTGATCTGGCCCGGACGGGCAATGAACGGCGCATCCGGGAACTGCGCCTTGAGCTCCGGCACGATCGGACCGTTAGGCCCTTTATCGAAACTGGTGGTGAGGATGGTCGGCAGCTTGAAGAACTTGGCGATGTCGCCCAGGGCCAGCACATTGTTCTTGAACTCGTTAGGCGAGAAATCCTGCACCAGCGAGATCAGGCCGGTCTGGTGATCGACCAGCAGCACAACAGCGTCGTCTTTGTTCAAGCGAGAGTACGGTACGTTGCTCATGAATAAACTCCTTGGTGGATGGTTGTCGCTTGCTGCGCTCGACCAGGAGGCCGGCGCTTATGGGTATTCGTCAAAAAGCAAAGCACGAGCAGCCGAAGGCGCCCCAGAAACCGGCAAAATCACTGACGGGTGCATTCGACAGGCGCGCCCGTTCATGGCTGTGCGAGTGCACCGCACAAGGACCGCTGCACTGGTGAACCTGCGCCTGCAACGGCGAGTTCGGCCGCCAGTGCCCCGGTACTTTGACCACCGGCGACCAGTCCGGAAGCACCGGCACGCTGGCAGGTCCCAGCTTCTCGAAATCCCCGGCGGCATACACCACCTTGCCGCCGACCACGGTCAGTACCGACTCGATCCATTTGATCGCTTCTTCCTCGACGCTGAAAAAGTCCGCGCTCAATGCGGCCACGTCCGCCAGTTGCCCAACCTTGATCTGGCCTTTCTTGCCCTGCTCGGAGGAAAACCAGGCGCTGCCATGGGTGAACAGTTCCAGCGCGGTCTGTCGCGACAAGCCCTCGGCGTGCAACGCCAGGCCACCGACGGTGCGACCGCTGACCATCCAGTACAACGAGGTCCAGGGGTTGTAACTCGACACCCGCGTCGCGTCGGTACCGGCACCGACCGGCACACCTTCGGCCAACATGCGCTGGATCGGTGGCGTGGCTTCGGCCGCCTTGGCACCGTAGCGCTCGACGAAATATTCGCCCTGGAACGCCATGCGATCCTGAATCGCGATGCCGCCACCCAACGCCCTCACCCGCTCGATGTTGCGGGGGGTGATGGTTTCGGCGTGGTCGAAAAACCACGGCAAACCGTTGAACGGAATGTCACGGTTGACCTTCTCGAACACGTCGAGCATGCGGCTGATGGATTCGTCGTAGGTGGCGTGCAAACGGAACGGCCAGCGCTGCTCGACCAGATGGCGCACCACCGGCTCGAGTTCGTCTTCCATGCTTTGCGGCAGGTCTGGGCGCGGTTCGAGGAAGTCCTCAAAATCCGCCGCCGAAAATACCAGCATTTCCCCGGCGCCGTTGTGCCGCAGGTAGTCGTCGCCCTGATGCAACTTGACGCTGCCGGTCCAGTTCTGGAAATCCGCCAGCTCTTCCTTCGGTTTCTGGGTAAACAGGTTGTAGGCGATGCGAATGGTCAGCTGCTGGTCCTTGGCCAACTGCTCGATCACCTGATAGTCGTCCGGATAATTCTGGAAACCACCGCCGGCATCGATGGCGCTGGTCAGTCCCAGGCGATTGAGTTCGCGCATGAACTGGCGCGTCGAGTTGACCTGATACTCCAGTGGCAACTTCGGCCCCTTGGCCAGCGTCGAGTACAAAATCATCGCGTTGGGGCGCGCCACCAGCATGCCGGTGGGGTTGCCATTGGCGTCGCGCACAATCTCGCCACCCGGCGGGTTCGGCGTATCGCGGGTGTAGCCGGCAACCCGCAGCGCCGCACGGTTGAGCAAGGCGCGGTCGTACAAATGCAGGACGAACACCGGGGTATCGGGCGCGGCCTGGTTAAGCTCTTCGAGCGTCGGCATGCGCTTTTCGGCGAACTGGAATTCATTCCAGCCCCCGACCACCCGCACCCATTGCGGCGTTGGCGTCCGGTCGGCCTGCTCCTTGAGCATGCGCAGCGCATCGGCCAGCGACGGCACACCTTCCCAGCGCAGTTCGAGGTTGTAGTTCAAGCCGCCACGGATCAGGTGCAAGTGCGAGTCGTTGAGCCCGGGAATCACGCAACGGCCCTTGAGGTCGATCACTTGCGTGCCCGAGCCACGCAATGCCATGGCCTCGGCATCGCTCCCCACGGCGACAAAGCGGCCATCACGGATGGCTACCGCACTGGCGTGTGGGTTCTCTCGGTCGACGGTATGAAATTGGCCATTGAACAGAATCAGATCGGCGTTCATCGCGTTTCCTTGGGCGAAGTGGATGAGGACAGCCAGGGCGCGAACAAGCGCGTCGCCATCGGCATGAACAGGTACACCACCGACAGCACGATGGTCAGGGTGATCAGGAATGTCGCGACCACGTATTGGGAGAGAAAAGCGTTGAGTTGCAACAACGGCCCCCAGAGCAACGGCACCAGCAAGGTATGCGGCAGAATCACCAACAGCGTGACCACGGCCTGCTTCCAGCGCGGCGGCGGCGAGCCCGTCTCGGCCTGCGGGGCGAACCAGAATTCGTTGACCGGATTGACCTCGGTCTGGTCGCCGTCGGCCAGCATCGGCGTGGCTTCTTTGACCAACGCCTGGCGTTGCGGCGAATCAAGCCAGCGCTGCATCGCGCCGGGGGAACAAAAACGCAAGACGCAGGTGTACATGTCGAGGCCGGCGTTCTTGCCGCGCATCACATCCACACCCAAGTGCCCTTCCTGCTGTCCGGCGACACTGACAATATTGCGCAGCCAAGCCTCGTAGGGCACTTCAAAACCGGCTTTGACCCGGTGTTTGATAACCAGGGTCACGACCTCCTCGAAAGGCGAGTCGGGCACGTTGGAATCAGGCATGACGCAGGGCTCCGGCGAAACGATAGGGGGGGCGAACAGACAACCACGGGAGCTGATCGCCGCTATTGAGTTGGATAGTGCCGTTGCGGAGAAGAAAAAAATTGAATGTACGTGCTGTCTTTGCGAGGGGACGCGCAGCCACGGGACAACAGGGGTCGTTGTGGTCGCGCGCTTGCTCGCGATGGCGCAGCGTGTCAGTGAATATAGCTGTTGAATGACGAACCGCCTTCGCGAGCAGGCTCGCTCCCACAGAGGGTCCGTGTACATCTGCAGGAAACAGGTCGGCTGAAAGGTCGCCTTCGCTGGCAAGCCAGCTCCCACAGGGGGTGGGTACAACTGCTAGATATATTCCGGCTGGCAGGCCGCCTTCGCGAGCAGGCTCGCTCCCACAGTGGGTACGTGTACATCTGCAGGAAACAGGTCGGCTGTAAGGCCGCCTTCGCTGGCAAGCCAGCTCCTACAGAAAAGCAAAAGCAAAGCGGCGTACACCACCCCGCTCTTCACCACTCATCAGGCCGAGCGTTAGCTCGCCTTCAGCTCTTGATCTTGATCTGCCCGCCCCTATCGGGAGGCCTCGTTCCGGTGTTCATCCGGGGAGTGGCGCGCAGCGCCGTTCGACGCAGTCGAACACGCTGCATGTAGGTGCAGCGAAGCCAACCGGAGGGCAGTGTCCCCGGATGGATACCGGAGCGAAGGAACGCCGAGCCTCAGCGAGGGGCCGGACGCTGGGGCAAGACTTTTTGGTTCCTTTTGGCTGGGCCGGCACTCCGGGCGTTTGACAAAAGGGACTCGCCGTAAGGGCGAAACCCTAAGCCGCCGTTACCGCAGCAACGGATATGTACTCAAACAACCAGCAACCTGGTCGGCTACCAGGCCGCCAAGGTCAAGCCAGAACAGCCAAAGGCTCAGACATGAACTGACTGATGCGCGACCGCAACCAACGCTCCGCCGGATCATTGTCATGCACCCCACTCCACGCCATCGACAACTGCGCCGCTGCAATCTCGAACGGCGGATCTTCAGCGCGCAAGCCACACCCCTCCACCAACGCACAAGCTGCATAATCGGGCACCGTGGCAATCATCTCGGTCCCGGCGAGCAACGCGCGCAAACCACTGAACTGCGGAACCCCCAGCACCACTCGACGGGTACGACCAACCTTCGCCAGATCCAGATCGATATTGCCGCTCAGGTCCCCGGAAAACGAGACCATCGCATGGGGACGCGCACAATACTCATCCAGGGTCAGCGTTCCCGGTCGCTTGTCACCGCGCAGCACTTTGCAGGGAATATCGCGCAGTTTCTTGCGCTTGGCATTGGCCGGCAACTCGGTGGTGTAGCTGACGCCCACGGAAATTTCCCCCGACGCCAGCAAGGCCGGCATCAGCAGGTAATTGGCCCGGCGTACCACCACGACAATGCCCGGTGCTTCTTCCTGCAGCTTGCTCAGCAGTGGCGGGAACAACCCGAACTCGGCATCGTCCGACAGGCCAATGCGAAACACATCGCAACTGGTCGCAGGATCGAATTCCTTGGCGCGACTTACCGCGCCGGAAATGGTATCCATCGCCGGTTGCAACTCCTTGAGAATCGCCAATGCCCGCGCCGTCGGCTCCATGCTTCTACCGTTGCGCAACAGCAAAGGGTCATCGAACAGATCGCGCAACCGTCCCAGGGCCGCGCTCACGGCAGGCTGGCCCATGAACAGTTTTTCCGCGACGCGGGTCAGGTTCTTCTCGAACATCAAGGCTTCGAAAATCACCAGAAGGTTCATGTCGACACGGCGCAGATCGTTACGGTTCATAGGCACGGTTCCTTTTTGTGTTGAGCCAGGCGCGAGGCAGCGATTGTGTCTGACTTTACGCAAGAGTGCCCGTCATGGACGAGGAATTAACAACGTTTAACTCGCAACCCAGAGCCCTGGAGTTCAAGAATGAAGCCTACCGACACGGACATTCGCCATGGCTCAGTTGCAGCAAAGCGCCGCCCGCGCGGCAGTCGCACAAACACAAGGCAAAAGCACCAGCGGCCTCAGTCCGCAGCGCGAGCGGTTGGTCAAACGACTGATCCTCGAGCGCCTCGGAGAAACCCTGCAAGTGACCGAACTGGCCCAGGCCTGTTCGCTGTCGCGCAGTCATTTTTCCCGGGCGTTCAAGTGCAGCACCGGTTGCTCACCCCAGGAATGGATCCGCCAACAACGCATCGCCCGGGCCAAGCTGCTGATCCAGCACACTGACCTGAGCCTGACGCAAATCAGCCTCGAATGCGGCTTCTGCGACCAGGCGCATTTCTGCCACATGTTCACCCGCAGTGAAGGCATCAATCCGTTTGCCTGGCGTTGCCGCACAGTACGCGCCCTTCCCGCCTCACCCGCACAAACAAACCTGCTGGAGCCGGCGATGGCGACTTCACGGACGCCATCGCCGGCATACATCAACCCTTGAGGAATGCCAGCAGATCGGCGTTGAGCTGATCCTTGTGGGTGTCTGTCAGGCCATGGGGCGCGCCAGGGTAGACCAACAGCCGCGAATTTTTCACCAATCCTGCCGACGCGATACCCGCGGCCTCGATCGGCACCACCTGATCGGCGTCGCCGTGCACCACCAGCGTCGGCACGTCGAATTTCTTCAGGTCTTCGGTGAAATCGGTTTCCGAGAATGCCTTGATGCAGTCGTAGGCGTTCTTGTGGCCGGCGGCCATGCCCTGCATCCAGAACCAGTCGATCATGCCCTGGGACGGGGTGGCGCCGGGCTGGTTAAAGCCGAAGAACGGGCCGCTGGCAAGGTCTTTGTACAGCTGCGAGCGGTTTACCAGCGAAGCCTGGCGAATGCCGTCGAACACTTCGATCGGCAGGCCGCCGGGATTGGCATCGGTCTTGAGCATCAGCGGTGGCACCGAGGAAATCAGCCCGGCCTTGGCCACCCGCTCGGTGCCGTGACGACCGATGTAGCGCGCCACTTCACCGCCACCGGTGGAAAAGCCGAACAGCACGACGTTGTGCAAGTCCAGGTGTTCGATCAATTGCGCCAGGTCATCGGCGTAGGTGTCCATGTCGTTGCCGAACCATGGCTGGCTGGAACGGCCATGTCCACGGCGGTCGTGGGCAATGACGCGGTAGCCCTGGGTGGCCAGGAACAACATCTGCGATTCCCAGCTGTCGGCATTGAGCGGCCAACCGTGGCTGAAGACGATCGGCTGACCGCTCCCCCAATCCTTGAAATAGATCTCGGTGCCGTCGCGGGTGGTGAACGTACTCATGGGGCGTGTTCCTTACGTGGGGTTGAGGTCAATCAATCGGATGTGCGGCGCATTCGCTCGGCCAGCCGCGCCACGCGCTCGCCCAGGTGTGCCGCGGTGCTGCGGTCCTCGGCGGGCGGTGCGAGGTCGGGGGACTGTTCGACATTCGACTGGGCCATGGCGCCCAACGAACTGCCCAGCCGGTTCATCTGGCCGTCGAACTCGCCCGTGGCGGAGCGTGCGGGCAGCAGGTCGAGGCCAACCCAGATCATCGAATGCTGGGCCGCGAAAACCGCCATCTGCAGCAGGGTGTTGAGCTTGTCGCCGCACAGGCAGCCGGAATTGGTGAAGCCGGCAGCCAGCTTGTCGCGCCAGGGTTGCGCCAGGTAAAACGCCGCCGTAGCCTCCATGAAGGCCTTGAAGGCTGCCGAAGCGCTGCCCATGTAGGTCGGGGCACCGAAAATGATCGCGTCGGCGTGGTGCAAACACGCCCAGTGTTCGTCCACGTCTTCGACGGCAATGAGTCGGCAGGTGCTACCCACGTGCCGTTGCACACCCTGGGCCACGGCTTCGGCCATGACCCGGGTGTGCCCGTAACCGCTGTGATAGACCACCACCACGTTGCTCATCTCCGGCGTCCTCCAGACATGTAGAATCCATTTAGGGTTCGCAGTCTTGGCGTAGACCGGACGCACGACGAGTTAAACGTTGTTAATTTTCCCAGGCACGCCAAAAGCCCCGGCGACCCGGGTTTAACGCTGCCTCGACCAATGTTCACGGGACCGCCCGCCATTACCTGATACACGACATTCAATGCGTTTGAGCAACAGTCATCCGCGCAGCGCATTGCAAGGCGGCAAAAACCTGAGGAATATGCTCGAAAAGCGCGTCCCAGACGCATGCATACAGGAGTAAACCGTTGACCCTCGCCCCCGAACAGGCTGTGCATTTCGGCCCCTACAGGATCTACCCCGGACAACGTCTGGCGATGGAATCCGAACGGCCCCTGCGCCTGGGCCGACGTGCCATGGACATCCTGTTGATCCTGCTGGAGCACGCAGGGAAAGTTGTCAGCAAGCAGGACCTGATGGCGCAAGTCTGGCCCGACAGCGTGGTGGAAGAGATCAACCTGCGGGTGCACATGGCAGCCTTGCGCAAAGCCCTTGGCGACGGTCAGGCCGGCCAGCGCTACATTGTCACCGTGGCCCAGCGTGGCTACAGCTTTGTTGCACCGTGCTCGCTGGAGCACAGCGGGCAAGACCTACACAGCGACGCCGGGAAATTGAGTGGCCATAACCTGCCCTTGCGCAGCACCCGTCTGATCGGTCGTCAGGTGCTGGTCGACAACCTGGTGGCGCAGCTGCCACGCCAGCGTTTCATCACCCTCGTAGGCCCCGGCGGTATCGGCAAGACCACCGTCGCCCTGCGCGTTGCCGAGCAACTGATCGGCCGTTACCGAGACGGCATCCGCCTGCTGGACCTGGCACCGATCAACGATCCGGCGATGGTCTGTGGTCACCTGGCGACAGTGCTGGAACTGTCCCTGCACGACAGCGAACCGATGAACAGCCTCGCCACGTTCCTGCGCGAACGGCATATGTTGCTGGTCATCGACAACTGCGAACACTTGATCGACAGCGTGGCATTGCTGTGTGAAAGCCTGCTGCGTGGCGCGCCGCAGGTGCATATCCTGGCCACCAGCCGCGAGAGCCTGCGAGCCGAAGGTGAATACGTGCAGCGCCTGGAATCACTGGACTGCCCTCCGCCCATTGCCGTGCTGGACCATACCCAGGCGCTGGGTTTTTCCGCACTGCAGCTGTTTGTCGAGCGGGCCATGGCCAACCACGACAGCTTTGAGCTGACCGACGCCAAATTGCCGCTGGTGATCGATATCTGCCGGCGCCTGGACGGCATTCCGCTGGCCCTGGAACTGGCGGCCGCGCAGGTCGCGAACCTTGGCCTGCAGGGTTTGCTGACGCAGTTGCAGCAAAGCTTTGGCCGACTGACCCACAGCAACCCGACGACCCTGGGCCGGCACCAGACCCTGCGCACGACGCTGGACTGGAGCTTCAACCTGCTCACTGCCTGCGAACAAACCTGCCTGCGTCGACTGGGCATCTTCCGCGGTGGCTTTACCCTTGAATCGGCGGCGGCGGTGATCGTGGGTGAACACATTGAACCGAGCGAAGTGTTTGGCTCGATCACGCAATTGGTGGCCAAGTCGCTGTTGAACGTGGACGTCGGTGACGAAGCGGTTTTCTACCGCCTGCTCGACACCACCCGCAATTATGCCCTGGAAAAACTCGAACAAAGCGCTGAATTGCCCGCCACCCGCGACCGCCACGCCCAGAGATGCCTGGTACTGATGCAGCAGGCGCAAAACGACTGGGAGCATATTCCCACCGGGCAGTGGATCGAGCGGTATGCCCGCTGCCTCGAAGACCTGCGCGCGGCGCTCGACTGGGGGCTGTCTGCGCCAGGCCCGCATGCGTTGGCGATCCGCCTGACCGCGACATCCACGCCACTGTGGCAGGAACTGTCGCTACTGAACGAGTACGGCGGTTATGTGCGCAAGGCCCTGACGCTGCTCGATGCAGCGCCCGAGCCCTGTCCGCGCTTGAAAATGCTGCTGAAACTGGCTTTGGGCAGTACCAGTTATCACGCCCAGGGCGGCACTGCGCAAACCGTCGAAGCCTTCGTCAGCGCACGGGCCCTGGCCATTCAGTGCAACGATGTGGCCGGTCAGTTGCGCGCCATTTCCGGGCACCTGGCCGTCAACCTCAGTTGCGGCCACTATCAAATGGCCCTGGAACAGAGCGAGCAATTCGACCGACTGGGGCTGCACAATGACGCCGCGCTGTCCTTGAGCACCCATCGCCTGCGCGTGCTGACCCTGCACTTTGCCGGCGACCAGCAACGGGCGCGGATGAACGCCGAAGAGGTGATCCAGCGCATGGCCCACAGCGGTCATCTCAATCGCTTCACCCATGGGTTTGGCGTGCAATACGACCAGAGCGTCGCCGCCCTGACCATCCTGGCCCGCATCCTCTGGATTCAAGGCCACCCCGAACAAGCCTGGCGTACGGCCCGCCAGGCGCTGGACGTTGCGCTGCAGATCAACCATGGCACATCGATCTGCTACACCCTGGCCCTGTCGGGCTGCCTGATCGCCCATTACAACGGCGACAACCAAACCGCTCGCGAACTCTTGCGCCTGCTGCTGGAACAAGCGCAGAAGCACTCGGTGCTGTTGTTCTATACCTGGGCTCGACACTATGCGCAGGTCATCGACAGTGCCGACGCCCAGGCGTCACCTCGTCCGGGTGCGGGTTTGATCAAGGAAATCATGGTTACCCTCGACAGCGGCCTGGTCGATGACGATTTACTGCAACGCGCCGAAACCGGCGCGGCAGGCTGGAGCACCGCGGAGATTCTGCGGGCCAGGGCCAATGCGCTGCTGGCGGCCGATTGCCCGGTGAAAAACTGTACCGCCGAGACCCTGTTGATCAAGGCGCTCAACATAGCAAAAGCCCAGGGTGCCCTGGCCTGGGAGCTGCGTAGCGCCACCTCGCTGGCGCGGCTTTGGCAACGCCAGGGCCGCTACCGACAAGCCCGGGACTTGCTGTCGCCGGTCTACCAGCGGTTTACCGAAGGCCATGCCACCCCGGACCTGGTCGCTGTACAACGGTTACTCGCAGAGTTGCAGGGCCACGTGCCTGGCTGATGGTCGGCGGCTGTGACTGACGTAGCCGGCGTAGCGCATTTCGTAGGTGCGCAAGGCCCCGCTCTGTTCGAGTTTTTCCAGGGCATAGCAGCGGGTCGTATTGAGCAAGCGATAACGGGTCACACCGCGGACTTGCTCCAGCGACACCAGCGATTTGAGCGCCAGACTCTCCATGATGCTGGCCAGACTCGACGGCGGCAGCATTGCGCAACTGATCACCTCCAGCGCCGCGTCGTCAGTAAACGCCGACTTGAACACCGCCAGACGCTGCAACACGGTTTGCTCCATCGGTGCCAGCCGCTCATAGCTCCAGTCCAGGGCCGCTTTCAGGGTCTGGTGCCGCGGGACTGCCGTGCGTCGCCCCTGGGTCAGCATCTGAAAGCAGTTATCCAGTTGCGCCTGCAGTCCCACCAGCGCCAGCGCATCGATCTGCGCGGCGGCAAGCTCGATGGCCAAGGGCAAACCATCGAGTCGCCGACAGATTTCGCGCACAGCCTTGAGGTCCTGCTCGCGCAGGGCAAATCCTTGCTGGCGAGCTCGGGCGCGGCTGACGAACAGCTGCACCGCCGAATAGCTCATGACCTCATCGAGACTGCACAATGCCGACGCAGGGGGTACCAACAGCGGCGGTAAAGGCAGGAGCACTTCGTCGGTGACCCGCAGCGGTTCACGACTGGTGACCAGGATCGACAGCCGAGGTGCCGACGCCAGCAACGTCTCGACCAGCGTCCGGCAGCCTTCCAGCAGGTGTTCGCAATTGTCCAGGACCAGCAATGCATGCCAGCGCCCCAGTGCGTCCACGTCCGCGCCGATGCCCAGCGGCAAGGTGCGCGTCAGATGCTCGACCAGTTGCGCCGGGTCATCGATCAGCGCCAGATCCACCCGCCACACGCCATCGCGATAGTGCTGCAACAGCAATTCAGCGACACGCAGCGCAACGGTGGTCTTGCCGATGCCACAGGGCCCGACCAGTGTCATGCAACGGCGCACCGGCAACTGGCGCACCAGACTGCCGACAACTGCGTCGCGACCAGTAATGGGCGTAAGCCGTGCTGGCAAATTGTGCGCCGGGCTCGCAAAGGCGTCGCAGGGCAATGGAGTCACCTCCAGCGCCTGTCGCACCGGCGCGACAAAGCTGTAGCCACGCTCAGGAATCGTGGCGATGTAGCAATGCCCGTCCTGTCCGTCACGCCCGCCCTGTCCGTCACGAAAAACCCGACGCAGCGCCGCAATGTGCACGCGCAAGTTGATTTCCTCGACCACCGACCTTGGCCAGACCCGGGCAATCAGTTCGTCTTTGCTGACCACCGAGCCTGCACGCTCGACCAGCACCTGCAAGATATCCAACGCGCGCCCGCCCAGGCGCAACGGCTGATCACCCTCCAGGACCAGTCGCTGCTGGAGGTGGAACGCGTAGGGACCGAAGTGCAACACCGTGTCGCTGGTTACGTTTGTAAGGCTGTTCATCCACTGTCACCCGCTGGAAAACTGCTCGGCACGCGCAACCATCCAGGCGCTGCGTACCTTCATTGCAATGAGCTCAGCGGTATCTTGGCAGGCCCAGGTGACGGTACAACAGCCACGGGGGGAGCGTCACGGCCATTAGGGTGCGCACGACGGACAAGGGCGCTAGCTGAATTGCTCGCGATACTGGGTCGGGGTCAGGCCAAGCTTTTCACCGAACAGGAAACGCATGTGCCGCACGCTGCCGAATCCACTTTTGAACGCTACCGTCTTGAGCGGCAAGTCACCGGATTCCAGCAGGCTCCTGGCGCAGTCGATACGTGCGCTTTGCAGAAACTCCATGGGTGTCATGCTCACTTCCCGGGCGAAGACCCTGGCGAAATGCCGCGGGCTCATATTCGCGAGGCCGGCCATGCGCTCAATGCTGAAAGTTTCGTCCAGATGTTCGAGCACATGGTTCTGCACCCGGGTAATCGCCGTTTCGTGCGGAGCCACTGCCGCCATCAACGGGCTGAACTGCGCCTGGCCACCCTGGCGCTTCATGACCACCAACAACACCTTGGCCACATCCTGGGCGACCTTCTTGCCATGGTCTTGGGCGACCACTGCCAGCGCCAGGTCAATGCCGGCGGTGACGCCGCCGGAAGTGATGAGGTTGCGGTCCTGGACATAAATCTGGTCGGTCTCGACCGTCGCCTTGGGGAATGCCTTGATCAACCGGTCGGTGTAATGCCAGTGGGTGGTCACGCGATAGCCGTCAAGCAAACAGGCGTGTCCCAGCACAAACGCCCCGGTACAGATCGAACCATAGGTTTTCGATCGACTGACGTTGTGCTTGAGCCACTCGAGCAAGGGCGGATGTTTTTGGTTGTAGGCACCAGGCCCACCGGGCACCAGCAGCAAATCGAAGCCATCACAGGCCTGATCGACAGGCAAGTCTGCCTGCACCTTCACGCCATTGGACGCCCTCAAGGCGCCGGGCTCGGTGCCAAGGGTCGTCAGTACATAGTGGTCATCGGGTTTCAGATAACGATTGGCAATGGAAAACACCTCCATGGGCCCGGCCATGTCGAGCAGGAGAAAGTCGGGGAACAGCACCATTGCTACGGTTTTCATGGGTTCAACATCACTGGAAAAAAAGGATATGTACTGCGCACTTGTGGGAGCGCGCCCTCAGACGCATTTTTGTCAACTTGAACGAGACAGTATTTCAATTTTCAGCTACTTATTGCATCAATAGATAAACATTAACCTTCTCCTCACTCGGACGAATTGACGTCCCCACAGGAGATTTCATCATGCTGACCCTTCGCAAAGCATCGGATCGTGGCCTGGCCAATCACGGTTGGCTGAAGTCGTTCCATACCTTTTCCTTCGCCAGCTATCGCAACCCGAAGGAACAGGGTTTTTCCGACCTGCTGGTGATCAACGATGACCGCGTGGCAGCCGGCAAGGGTTTCGGCCAGCATCCGCACCGCGACATGGAGATTTTCTCCTACGTGCTCGAGGGTGCGCTGGAACATAAGGATACCTTGGGCACTGGCTCGGTGATCCGTCCCGGCGACGTACAGTTGATGAGTGCCGGCAGCGGCGTGGCGCACAGCGAGTACAACCACTCGGACTCGCGGCCCGTGCACTTCCTGCAAATCTGGATCGTCCCTGACGTCAGCGGAGCCAAACCGCGCTATCAGCAAGAACACTTCAGCACGCAGAAGAAACGCGGTCGCCTGCAATTGATTATCTCCCCCGATGGCGCCCAGGGCTCGCTGAAAGTGCGCCAGGATGCGCGAGTGTATGCCGGCCTGATCGATGGCAAGGAAACTGCGACTCTGGAACTGGCCGCCAATCGCTACGCCTACGTGCATGTGGCTCGCGGTCGCGTCGAACTCAACGGCGTGCCGATGCAGGCAGGCGACGGTGTGCGGGTTCGCGAGGAACAGTTGCTGACCTTGAGCAATGGGGTGGATGCCGAGGTGCTGGTGTTCGACTTGCGCCCGCAAGAACTGCCAGAAATGCCATAACAGGCCTACACCAGCCCCTGTAGGAGCGAGCATGCTCCTACAGGTTCCCGGAAAAACCTTCGACAATCTCATCAATCACCGCACGGACCCTCGCGGTATGCCGAAGGTCCGCGTGGGTCACCAGCCACACGTCATACGGCAACGGCCGCGTGCGCTCCGGCCACAGTCGGACCAGCCCATCTTTCTCCCCCACATACACGGGAATCTCCCCGATCCCGATGCCTGCGGCAATCGAACGCCGCACCAGCAGGCTGGAACTCAGGCTCGCGGCAATCCGCCCGCGCACTACGGGTTCGTTGACCAGTGTCATGTCCTTGCCACCTTGCAAATACGGCTGGTAAACCACCAGGTCATGCCCTTCGAATGCCGATCCTGGCTCGGGAATACCGTGGGCATCCACGTAGGCTTGCGAGGCGAACAGGCCCACCGGCCAACGGGCGATTCGCCGGGCTATGAGGTCCGGGTTGTCCGGCCGGGTATTGCGCACGGCGATATCGGCTTCGCGTTTGGCCAGGCTGAGGATTTGTGTCGAGGCGTCCAGTTGCACCCGCACGTCGGGGTGACGTTGATGCAGGCGGGCGACGGCCGGGATCAGGAAGTCGATGGCCAGGGAGTCGGTGGTGGTCACCCTCACAATGCCCGTCAGCCGGTCGTCGAGGCCCTGGATGCGCCGCTGCAGTTCCAGAGCCGAATGCTCCATTTTCTCAACCGCGCGCATCGCCGCTTCGCCCACGGCTGTCAGCGCATACCCATCGCTGGTGCGCAGGAACAACGTGGCGTTCAATGATTTTTCCAGCGCAGTGATGCGCCGCCCCACCGTGGCCTGATCGACACCCAATACCCGCGCGGCACCGCGCAGTGTTGATTCGCGGCAGACCGCGAGAAACACCCGTGCGTCATCCCAATTCATTGGGTCCTCCATAAGATGCATTTATGCATCACCATAACGCGAAATCGCTGCATTAGTGCATCACAGAAGTTGGTTAAGCTGATCACCAGTAAAAATCTGCAGGAGAGCGTTTATGCTCACTCCCTCGAACACCCCACGCAATGCATTCTGGCTACCGATCCTTGCCGGCCTGTGCGCCAGCCTGGTCAGCATTGGCCTGGCACGTTTTGCCTATACGCCGTTGATTCCCTCGCTGATCCAGGCCCATTGGTTTTCCGCCAGCGACGTGGTGTACCTCGGTGCCGCCAACCTGGTGGGCTACCTGATCGGTGCACTGATCGGCCAGCCGCTGGCACGTCGCACGTCCAACAAAAGCGCACTGCGGCTGATGATGCTGGCGGTCACACTGTCGTTCTTCGCCTGTGCGTTCCCCTTGTCGGTGAGCTGGTTTTTCGGCTGGCGTTTACTCTCGGGTGTCGCCGGCGGCGCGATCATGGTGCTGGTGGCGTCGACGGTGTTGCCGCATGTGCCCGCCTCGCGCAGAGGCCTGGCCAGTGGCGCGATCTTTCTCGGCATAGGGCTGGGCATTGCCGGTTCGGGAACGATCGTTCCGCCGTTGCTGAGCCTGGGCCTGCAGCAAACCTGGCTCGGCCTCGGTTTGCTGGCACTGATCCTGACCGCCATCAGCTGGTTTGGCTGGCCGGCGGTCGCACACCAGGCAATGACGACAGAGACGCACCATGCCGCGCCGACCCGCACCCACCCGGGTGTCTACCTGCTGTTTGCCCAATACGCACTCATGGCGGCGGGGCTGGTGCCGGCCATGGTGTTCCTGGTGGATTACGTGGCTCGCGGCCTCGGCGCCGGGCAACATGTCGGCGCACTGATCTGGGTGATGTACGGCCTCGGCGCGATTGTCGGGCCGGTGAGCTATGGTTTTCTTGCGGATCAGTTGGGCGCCAAGCGCAGTATCCGCATGGTGTTGCTGGTGCAGGCGATTGCCGTGGCTGCGCTGTCGGTATCCAGCGCCTTCGCCTCATTGGCCGTGCTGGCGCTGATCCTCGGATCATTCCCCCCAGGCATCGTGCCGCTGGCACTGGCACGGGTTCACGAACTGGTCCCAGGGCATCATCAGCAACAGGTGGTCTGGAGTCGCGCCACTGTGTCCTTCGCCACCTTCCAGGCCATTTCCGGTTTCGCTTATTCGGCCCTGTTCAATGCCAGCGGCGGCCATCATGGGCTGATGTTCGAGATTGCGGCCGGAGCCATTGTGGTGGCGTTGTTGCTGGAGTTGGCGGTGCGTTTGATGAATCGACCTGACCCTGTTGTTCAGGCCAGTTGCCCATGAAGGTCAAAAGATCGCAGCCTGCGGCAGCTCCTACAGGTGTCTGCATTCCCATGTAGGAGCTGCCGCAGGCTGCGATCTTTTGATTTTCCACACAGGTAGGTATATGCAATGAATTTGCCTAAAGACATGACCTTGATTGAAATCACCCAACCCGGCGCTCCTGAAGTCCTGCAACCGCGCCAGGTACCCTTGCCCACGGCGGGCGTCGGTGAAGTGCTGATCCGCGTGCACGCCGCCGGGGTCAATCGCCCCGACGTGATCCAGCGCGCCGGCAAGTACCCGATGAAACCCGGCATGAACCCGATCCCGGGACTGGAAGTGGCCGGTGAAGTGGTCGCCGTTGGCGCGCAAGTCAGTGATTTTATCGTCGGCGACAAGGTCTGTGCGCTGACCAATGGCGGCGGCTATGCGCAGTACTGCGTGGTCCCGGCCAGCCAGGCCCTGCCGATACCCGAAGGCATGGACTGGGTGCACGCGGCGGCGGTCCCGGAGACCTTCTTTACGGTGTGGGCCAATCTGTTCGACATGGGCGGCGCCAGCAAAGGCCAGCGCGCGTTGATCCACGGCGGCACCAGCGGCATCGGCACCACCGCGCTGATGTTGTGCCGCGAGTTCGGCATCAAGGCATTCGCCACGGCGGGCAGTGAGGAAAAGTGTGCGGTAATCCGCCAATTGGGCGCCGAAGCGATCAACTATCGCGATCAGGACTTCGTCCAGGTCATTGCGGAAAAAACCGCCGGCAAAGGTGTCAATGTCATCCTCGACATCATGGGCGGCTCGTACCTGAACCAGAATATCGCGGCATTGGGCATGGAAGGTCGACTGGTGATGCTGGGCTTCCTCGGCGGTGCCTTCGGCAAGGATGTCGACTTGCTGGCGATCATGGCCAAGCGCGCCGTGGTCACCGGTTCGCTGTTGCGTTCGCGCACCCGGGAAGAAAAAGCCTCGATCGCCGAACAGCTGCGCGAATATGTTTGGCCGGTACTTGCGGCCGGGCGTTGCCTGCCGATGATCGACCAGGTTTACGCGCTCACCGAGGCGGCACAAGCCCATACGCGGATGGAAGCCGGCGACCACATCGGCAAAATCGTGCTTCGCGTGGACCTGTAGGAGCCGGCTTGCTGGCGATGGCGGTGTGTCAGACAGCATCAATGTCGACTGTGCCATCGCCTTCGTCGGTACGCCGCCTGGAGCAACCCCGCTCCCACAAGTCGCATTTTTCCCCACCCCGCGCGCGCATCTGTTAAAACGCGCACTTCATGTCCATACCGGTGAACCACCCGATGGCCACTGCCCTCCTCACTCGCCTGCGCCTGCGCTGGCTGCCGCTGCTGTGCATGGCCGCGCTGGTCGTCGGCCTGCCCGTGGGTTGCGGCGCACTCAAGTACAAAGAGCGCGAGTTGCTGTTTCGCATTGAACCGGGCACGGCCCGCTGGTATCGCGGTTTGCCTGGGGACGTGCAGGAATTCGACATCAAGCCCGTCGAGTTCAAGGCCGGGCAAAACCTGCATGCCTGGTGGTGGCCGGCCGCGCGCCGTGACGCGCCATCGATTCTCTACCTGCACGGCGTACGCTGGAACCTGACCGGCCAGGCCTTTCGCATCGAGCAGTTGCGAGCCATGGGCTACTCGGTGCTGGCGATTGACTATCGCGGATTCGGACAGAGCCAGGGCGACCTGCCGTCGGAAGCCAGCGTTTACGAAGATGCCCGGGCCGCCTGGGATCGTTTCACCGCGATGCAACCGGATGCCAGCAAGCGCTTGATCTACGGCCACTCCCTGGGTGGCGCGGTGGCCATCGACCTGGCGGCAGACCTGACCGCCCAGGCGAAAAAGGCAAAACGCCCGGTCCCGGTGCGCGGCCTGGTGATCGAGTCCACCTTCACCTCCCTGGGCGATGCCGTCACTGAAGTCGCGGGCAACAACCTGCCGGTGAACTGGTTGCCGGTGCGCTGGTTGCTGTCGCAGAAGTTCGACTCCATCGACAAGATCGTCGACATCGACATGCCGTTGCTGGTGGTCCATGGCCTGGCCGATCGGTTCATGCCGTCGCGGTTCAGTCAGCAGTTGTTCAATGCGGCCAATGAACCCAAGCGCTTGTTGCTGATACCCGGCGGCACGCACAACAACAGCATGAGCCTGGGCGGCAGCCAGTATCGCCAGGCGCTTGAAGGCCTGATGCGGGCAAAACCGCAGATAGCCGGGGCTAAGGTTTCACGGGGCATGGTGTCACGGGGCGCCCAGGATTCCTGAGTGTTATCGATAACCCCGGGCCTGCAGGTCGAACAGCTGCGCATAACGCCCCCCGGCCGTGACCAGCGTGGCATGATCGCCACGTTCAAGGATGCTGCCCTGATCCAGCACGATGATGTGATCGGCGTTGCGCACGCTGGAAAAACGGTGGGAAATCAGCAGGGTCATGCGACCTTGGGTGTGCTGGCTGAAATGCTCGAACACCGCCGCTTCCGCCGCCGGATCGAGTGCCGAGGTCGGCTCGTCGAGGATCAGGATATCGGCATCGCGGCGCATGTAGGCGCGCGACAGGGCGATTTTCTGCCATTGCCCACCAGACAGCTCCAGCCCTCCGGCAAACCAGCGCCCCAGTTGCGTGGCATAGCCGCGATCGAGGCGCTCGATGAACGGCGCAGCCATGCCTTCGGCGGCGGCTTGCTGCCAGCGCTGCTCATCCTTGAACGCCAACGTGTCGCCCACGCCGATGTTCTCGCCGACGGAAAACTGGTAGCGGATGTAGTCCTGGAAGATCACCCCAATCCGCCGGCGTAGCGCGTCTTCCTCCCAGGCTTGCAGATCGCTGCCATCCAGCAGGATGCGTCCTTGATCGGGCCGATACAGCCGGGTCAACAGTTTGATCAGCGTGGTCTTGCCCGAACCGTTCTCCCCCACCAGCGCCACACTGTGCCCCGGCACCAGATGCAGGTCGATGCCTGTCAGCGCGGCGCGACTGGCCCCCGGGTAACGAAAGCCGACGTTCTCGAAGCGCAGGCCGTCGCCAGGCACCGCGCCCACGGTCAGATGACCGGTGTCGGCAACCACGGGTTCGGCCAGGTATTCGTAGAGGCCCGACAGGTAGAGGCCATCCTCGTACAAACCACTGATGGCGCTCAGGCTGCTGCTCACCGCCGCCTGTCCTTGCTTGAACAACACCAGGTACATGGTCATCTGGCCGAGGCTGATACTGCCGTGGACCGCGTCGACCACCACCCAGGCATAGGCCAGGTAGAACGCCGCGGTGCCCAGCAGGCCGAGAGCAAATCCCCAGCCATCGCGACGCAGGGTCAGCCGCCGGTCCTCGGCGTAAAGCCTGGCAAAGGTGTCGCGGTAACGCTGCAACAGCAGCGGCGCGAAACCGAACAGCTTGACCTCCTTGATGTAGCCCTCATGGGAAAGCAATGTCTCGATGTAGTTCTGCTGCCGGCTCTCCGGTGCGCGGCGGGTAAACAGGCGAAAGGCATCGCCGGAAAAGTGCGCCTCGGCAAAAAATACCGGCAATGCACCGACCACCAGCAACACCAGGGCCCAAGGTGAAAAATGCACCAGCAACACACCGAAGCTGATCAGCACGATCAGGTTCTGGATCAGCCCCAGCGACTTCATCACCAACGCCAACGGCCGGGTCGAGGCTTCGCGCCGAACCCGCACCAGCTTGTCGTAGAACTCCGAATTCTCGAATTGCACCAGCGATAACGTCTGGGCCTTTTCCAGAATCATCGTGTTGACCTTCTGCCCCAGCTGCACCCGCAACAGCGACTGCTGTACCGACAGCGCCCGCTGGGTGGCGGACAGCAAGGCCAGCACACCCGCTTCCAACAACACGTAGCGCAGCACCGGCCACAACGGCGCACTGCCCTGCTGCGCGTGCAATTGCATGGCGAAGACCACTGCGTCGACAATGCGCTGGCCCAGCCATGCCGCCAGCGCCGGAAGTACACCGGCGACCAGCGTTGCCAGCACCAGCCCCAGAAACAGCCCCCGGGATGTACCCCAGACAAGGAGCAAGGCACGGCGTGCCTGGTCGAGGAGCGAGGTGACACGGTCAAACATCGGGCTCACCTGTCAGACTCCGCCGAGGTTTCGAGCCGCCCCTCCTGAAACCGCGCCCGATACCGCCCCGGGCTCTCTCCCGTCCACTTCTTGAAGGCCCGGTGAAATGCACTCGGCTCCTGGAAACCCAGTTGTTCGGCGATATCGCCGATACTGGCCTGGCTCCCGCGCAACTGTTCGAATGCCACCGCGCGTCGCACTTCGTCCTTGATCTCCTGATAGGAGCAGCCTTCGCGTTCGAGTTTTCGGCGAAAGGTGCTGGGGCTCAGGTGTTGTTCGAGGGCAAAGGCCTGCAGGGTCGGCCATCCGCTGTAATGGCTGTTGCGCAAGCGCTGGTGTACCTGCGACGCCAGGCCGTGCTGGTTGCGAAAGCGGATCACCAGCCATTGTGGCGCGGTGCGCAAGAACACTTTGAGCGACGCCAGGTCCTGGACCACCGGCAGGCGCAGGTAATGACTGGCGAACTCGATTTCGGTGCGCTCGGCACCAAAGGTCAGGTTCGGCCCCCAGAGCAAACGGTCATCGCTGAGTGACAGGCGCGCATGGCGAAAGTCCGCGCGGTCGATCGGGATGCGCCTCCCACCCAGCCAGCAGAGCAGGCTGATCATCAACACCAGGAACGTCTCTTCGCCGAATCGGCTGACGTCTTCGTTGGCCGCCTGGCTGTCCAGACTGATGACCGCCCGCTTGCCGCGCACGGTCAGCGTGCCGCGAAAATCCCGGAGGAACAGGGCGAAGTTGGCCAGGCACTGGCGCATGGCCTTGTGCAGGTCCGGCTCCTGGATCAAGGCGCGACAAATCAGGGCGAATGCGCCCGGCGGCATGCCATGGGAATCGAGCCCGAAGAACTCGTCATTCAGCTCGCGGATCTGAATCAGCCACAACGCCGCAAAGGCATTGGCCGACACCCGCGAGGTGGGGTCCTGCATCAGCGCCGGATCGATACCGGCCTGTTCCAGCACAGCCCGCACTCGCTGTGGATCGTCCCCCAGCCCGTGGATCATCGCCTGCACGAAGTAGGCGGCTACCGAGTCCTTTTCCCGCATGCGAACGCTTCGCTCCCCATCACCCGAAATGGCAAAAAACATCAGTGCCGTTGAACAGTTTCGGCATAGGCCAACCACTGCGCCGGCTCTAGACTCGCGGCAATAGTACGCTTTCGGCCATCACGACGGCCAAGGTATCGCAAGGTTTATCGAAAGGACGGCAACATGAATCTGCAAAACATTGGGGTGATCGGCGCCGGCACCATGGGCAATGGTATCGCTCAGGTCTGCGCCCTGGCCGGTTTCAACGTGACCCTGCTGGACATCAGCGAAGTTGCCTTGCAAAAAGCCCTCGCCACCGTCGGCAAGAACCTTGACCGGCAAGTCGCCAAGGAAACCCTGAGCGTCGAGCAAAAAAACGCCGCCCTCGACAAGATCCGCACCAGCACCGACTACAGCAGCCTGCACGATGCGCAACTGGTGATCGAAGCCGCCACCGAGAACCTCGACCTGAAACTGCGGGTGCTGCAACAGATTGCCGCGCAGGTCAGCGCCGAGTGCGTGATCGCCTCCAACACTTCGTCGCTGTCGATCACCCAGCTGGCGGCCAGTGTCAGCCAGCCTGAACGCTTCATCGGCTTGCACTTCTTCAACCCGGTGCCGGTGATGGGCCTGATCGAAGTCATTCGCGGCCTGCAAACCAGCGATGCCACCCACACCCTGGCGCTGGACATGGCGACCCGCCTGGGCAAAACCGCAATCACCGCCGGCAACCGCCCGGGGTTCGTGGTCAACCGGATCCTGGTGCCGATGATCAACGAAGCGATCCTGGTACTGCAGGAAGGCCTGGCCAGCGCCGAGGACATCGACGCCGGCATGCGCCTGGGTTGCAACCAGCCTATCGGCCCGCTGGCCCTGGCGGACCTGATCGGCCTGGATACGCTGCTGGCGATCATGCAAGCCTTCTACGAGGGCTTCAACGACAGCAAATACCGCCCGGCGCCATTGCTCAAGGAAATGGTCGCCGCCGGTTACCTGGGACGCAAGACGGGGCGCGGCTTCCATGCCTATGCCTGAGCGTTGCTCGCGTTTCGCCGAATACCGGGACAAGGTGCTGGAGCTGTTCGCCAGCAAGGGTTTCGGTCAGGTGGGCATGCGCGAGCTCGCGACGTGCCTGGGGCTTTCCCCGGGCTCGCTGTATCACCATTACCCGAGCAAACAGCACCTGTTGCTGGATTTGATCGAAGAGTTCTACGAAGAGCTGCTGGCCACGCTGGGGCGCATCAAGCAACAGGCGCCGGCCAAGCGCGACCGACTCAACAGCCTGATTCGCGCGCACCTGAATTTACATCGCGACTTGCCCTGGCATTATCGCCTGGTGGAGCGCGACAGCAGTTGCCTGAACGAAGAGCAGCAGGCTCGGGTGCAAAAATTGCGCGAGCAATACGAGCGCCAGTTGATGGTCCTGCTCGGCGCTCGTTCGAGGTTCAGTGAATCAGGTCTCCTGGCGGCCGGCCATGCCATCGCCGCCCTGCTTAACAGCGCACCCAGCTGGCTGACCGCCCATTCGCTGGACGAAAGCGAGCACGATGAACTGCTGGAGAACCTGGTCGGCGGTGCCATCGAGCGCGTGCTCGCGCCGAGGCGCACGAGCGAGGCTATAAGCCTGGCGCGCCCTATCGAGAAAATATCTAAAAATACCCAGGCTGCCTCCGCGTTTTAGCGCTTTGCTTGCCCAGTCGATGCCATCGGAATTCGCGCTTGAACCCAGCGTCCAATTCAATGTGTACCTTCCACTGACCGGGAGCGCAATCATGAAAATCAATCCCTACCTGATCTTCAACGGCGACTGCAAAGCCGCATTCACCTTCTATGCCGAAAGCCTCAAGGGCCAGCTCGAAGCCATGCTGACCTTCGGCGAAACACCTGCCGCCGAGCACGTCCCCAAGGATCTGCACAACCTGATCATCCACACCCGGCTGGCCGTGGGGGACCAGGCGATCATGGGCTCGGACACCACTCCCGATCGCCCCACCGATGAGATGAGCGGTTGTTCGATTTCGCTGAATGTCGACAGCATCCAGGAGGCTGAACAGGTGTTTTCAGCCCTGTCCGAAGGTGGCAAGGTGCAAATGCCGCTCGAGGCCACTTTCTGGGCCGCGCGTTTTGGCATGTTGGTCGATCGCTTTGGCGTGTCGTGGATGATCAACTGCGAAAAGGACCAGTAACAGGATCGCGCACAGCGACGCTGTTCAAGTCTTCGAACAGCTCCGGCCTGGAACGGTCGGGCACTCTGGCAACTCCCGGGCCGTCTGCTACCGTCAACAAGCCACCCGTGTGACAGCGGCCCTTCGGAGGAAACCACCATGCACACCCATGACCCGTCATGGTCCACCCGTCTCAAACTGTCGCTGCTGGCAGGAGGGCTCGCCGCCGCCCTGCTGGCACTCAGCGGTTGCGCGACAGTCGATGCCCAGACCACCGCCTACGTTGGCGTGGAACATCCCGCACCGACACTGCCCAGTGAAGTCGTCGTATTGCGCTCCGAGCCCCTGCGCCCGCACGTTCGGCTGGGCGAAATATTGATCGACGCCAGTGTTGACCCGGCCCCGCCCATTACCGAGGTCGAGCAGAAACTGCGCGAAGAAGCCGCCAAGCTCGGTGGCGATGCCGTGGTGGTGGTCTATGACCATATCCAGCCGGTAGGTGCCTATCTCAACGGGCCGCTATGGGCTCGCGACGTACAGACCGTCAATGGCCGCAAACTCAAAGGGATCGTGATCAAGTACAAGTGAACAGCAGGTTTTTTCGCTGAAATTGACAACGCGGGGCGCAGTTTCCCCGCGAGTCAGCGGTCGCATTCGTGTCCGCTTACCACCCCTGTCCCCTCCCCAGATCTAGAAAAAACGGCTATCGACAATCAGGCCCGCCTGCGTGGTTGCACGTGAGACTTGCTTGGGCCTGACCTGCCAATAGTGACAGTGACGCTCCGGCATTTTTCGCCCGGCACTGATATGTTTTTTTTCATTTGTTTGATTTATGAAATTTTATGTGCCATTTATAGCCTCGAAAATCCACGGAGCGGTCCCCTTCGACAGATCGGACGATCGCTGCGCGCAACACCCAAACACCTCATCCAGGGAGTCAACAATATGAACAAGACAGAACTTCTAGGTACTCTGGCACTGTGCGCCGCAAGCTTGCTGGCACATGCCGACGACGACAGCCTGCGCATCGGTATCGAAGCCGCCTACCCGCCCTTCTCCTTCAAGACGCCGGAGGGCAATGTCAGTGGTTTCGATTACGACATCGGCAACGCGCTGTGCGAAGAAATGAAGGTCAGGTGCGAATGGGTCATCCAGGAATTCGACGGCATGATCCCCTCACTGAAAGTGCGCAAGATCGATGCCGTGTTGTCGTCGATGTCGATCACTGAGGACCGCATGAAATCCGTCGACTTCAGCAAAAAGTACTACCACACGCCGGGCAAGTTCGCGATGAAGGCCGGTAACGTGATCAACGACCCGCTGGTCGATCTCAAGGGCAAGAAAGTCGGCGTCCAACGTTCCTCGACCTATGACCGTTTCGCCACCGAGCAGCTTGAGAAAGCCGGCGCCTCGATTGTTCGCTACTCCTCACAGAATGAAGCCTTCCTCGACCTGGCGGCGGGTCGCCTGGACGCCACCCTCGCCGACGTCGTCAACACCAACGAGAGCTTCATCAAGACGCCATTGGGTAATGGTTTTGCCCTGGTCGGACCCGACATCAACGACCCCAAATACTTCGGCAAAGGCGCCGGGATTGCAGTGCGTAAAGGCGACAGCGCGAACGTTGCGCGCCTGAGTGCGGCGATTGACGCCATCCGCAGCAATGGCAAGTACCAGCAAGTGATGGCCAAGTACTTCGCGTTCGATATCTACGGCGAATAAGCCTTTACCCCAGACCCTGGCGCAGGCCTGTGCAGGCGCCACTTGTGGCTTGTCTCGTGCGCCTTGCGGCGCTCGCTTGAGGAACTTCAACATGCTCCACGGCTACGGATCGAGCATTCTCGATGGCGCCTGGCTGACCATCAACCTTGCCCTGACCTCCATGACCCTGGCCATTGCCCTGGGCCTGATCGGCGCCGCCTTCCGGTTGTCGCCGTTCAAATGGCTGGCGGTACTGGGCGAAGGCTATACCACCCTGATCCGCGGGATTCCCGACCTGGTGTTGATCCTGCTGATCTTCTATGGCGGCCAGGATCTGGTGAACCGCCTTGCCCTCGCACTGGGCTACACCCGCTACATCGACATCAATCCGTTTATCGCGGGCGTCTGCACCATGGGCTTCATCTTTGGTGCCTACCTCTCGGAAACCTTTCGTGGCGCCTTCATGGCGATCCCCAAGGGCCAGGGCGAGGCCGGCGCGGCCTATGGCATGAGCGGCCTGCAGGTGTTCTGGCGGATCCTGGTGCCGCAGATGATTCGCTTCGCCATTCCCGGCTTCACCAACAACTGGCTGGTGCTGACCAAATCCACTGCGCTGATCTCGGTGATCGGCTTGCAGGACATGATGTTCAAGGCCAAGAACGCGGCGGACGCCACCCATGAGCCGTTCACGTTTTTCCTCACCGCTGCCGCGCTCTACCTGATGCTGACCAGCGTGTCGTTGCTGGTGCTGCGCTATCTGGAAAAACACTACTCGGTCGGCGTCAAAGCCGCCGAACTGTAACGGGGAGCACAGGCATGATTCTCGACTACAACCTGATCTGGGAAAACCTGCCGCTGTATTTCAATGGCGCGCTGGTGACCCTCAAAGTCCTGCTGATTTCCCTGGCCATTGGCCTGGTGCTGGCGATTCCCATCGCGTTGCTGCGCGTATCCCGTTCGCCGCTGCTCAACTTCCCGGCCTGGCTCTACACCTACGTGATTCGCGGCACGCCGATGCTGGTGCAATTGTTCCTGATCTATTACGGGTTGGCGCAGTTCGAAGCGGTACGCCAAAGCGCGCTCTGGCCGTACCTGTCCAGTGCAACTTTCTGCGCTTGCCTGGCCTTTGCGATCAATACCAGTGCCTACAGCGCCGAACTGTTGGCCGGCAGCCTGAAGGCCACCGCCTACGGCGAGATCGAAGCCGCCAAAGCCATGGGCATGTCGCGCTTGACCCTGTACCGGCGGATTCTCCTGCCGTCGGCCCTGCGCCGGGCGTTGCCGCAGTACAGCAACGAAGTGCTGATGATGCTGCAAACCACCAGCCTGGCGTCGATCGTCACGCTGGTCGATATCACGGGAGCCGCGCGAACGGTCAGTTCACGGTTCTATCTGCCGTTCGAGGCGTTCATTACCGCGGGCCTGATCTATCTGGCCCTGACCTTCATCCTGGTTCGTCTGTTCAAGTTGGCCGAGCGCCGCTGGCTGGCCTACCTGGCACCGCGCAAGCACTAAGGAGTCTCATGCAACACATTCAATACCTGTTGCCGTGGAGTGCCTCGGGCACAGAACGAAAGCTCTCGCTGTTCCGTTTTGGCAGCGGCGCGCGCAAGGCCTACATCCAGGCTTCCCTGCACGCCGATGAATTGCCGGGAATGCGCGTCGCCGTCGAACTCAAGCGCCGCCTGCAGGCGCTGGAAGAGCAAGGTCGCCTGAACGGGGTGATCGAATTGGTGCCAATGGCCAATCCGATCGGTATCGCCCAGATGTTCCAGGCCACGCACCAAGGTCGCTTCGAGTTCTCCAGCGGGAAGAATTTCAATCGCGACTTCCCGGAACTCGGCAAGGAAGTCGCGCAGCGACTGGAAGGTCAATTGGGCGACGATGCCGATGCCAACGTCGCCCTGATCCGCCGCGCCATGGGCGATGCCCTCGCCAACTTGCCGGCAGCGACCTCGGAGCTCGACGGTTTGCGTCGCCTGTTGCTGCAGCATGCCTGCGACGCCGATGTGGTGCTGGACCTGCACTGCGACTTCGAGTCGATCATGCTGTTGTATGCCATGCCGCAAAACTGGCCACGCCTGCGCTCGTTGGCCGCCCGCCTGGACGCCGGCGTTGCCCTGTTGGCCGAGGCTGCGGGCGGCAGCGCATTCGATGAAGCCTGCGCACTCCCCTGGCTGCAACTGGCCAAGCGCTTCCCTGAAGCCAATATTTCGCTGGCATGTGTAGCCACCACTATTGAATTGCGCGGCATGGCTGACACCGAACGCGAGACGTGTGTCGACAGCGCGCAAGCCATTCTCGGCTATCTCGCCGAGCAAGGCCTGATCAGCGGTGACTGGCCTGCGTCGCCACCAAGCAGGTGTGAAGCGACACCGTTCGCCGGTGCGCAGTACGCCTACGCGCCACACCCGGGGGTGGTGAGTTATCTGCAACCGCTGGGGGCCCGGGTCAAGGTCGGCGATCCGCTGTTCGAAGTGATTGATCCGCTCACCGACCAGCACAGCGTGGTGCGTGCCAGTACCGACGGCATTCTTTACGCCCGCGAACGCCTGCGCTTTGCCCAGCCCGGCCTGTGGCTGGCGAAAATTGCCGGCAGTACCCCCATTCGCCAAGGCCGCTTGCTCAGCGACTGATAACAGAGAGTCAGAACCATGTACAAGCTGGAAATAAAGGACCTGCACAAAAGCTACGGCACCCATGAAGTACTCAAGGGCGTGTCCCTGGAGGCGAAAGCCGGTGACGTCATCAGCATCATCGGCTCCAGCGGCTCGGGCAAAAGCACCTTCCTGCGTTGCATCAACCTGCTGGAACAACCCAACGCCGGCAACATCGCGCTCAATGGCGAACAGCTCAAGCTGGTGAGCAACAAACTCGGCGGGCTCAAGGCTGCCGAACCCAGGCAGCTGCAACGCATGCGTTCGCGGTTATCGATGGTGTTCCAGCACTTCAATCTCTGGTCGCACATGAGTGCCCTCGAAAACGTCATGGAAGCACCGGTACATGTACTGGGCATCGACAAGAAACAGGCGCGGAAAAAGGCCGAGCACTACCTGGACAAGGTCGGCGTGGCACACCGCATGGACGCCTGGCCGGCGCATATGTCCGGAGGTGAGCAACAGCGGGTGGCGATTGCCCGGGCACTGGCCATGGAACCTGAAGTAATGCTGTTCGACGAGCCCACGTCGGCACTCGACCCCGAACTGGTCGGCGAAGTGTTGAAGGTCATGCAGGACCTGGCGCTGGAAGGCCGGACCATGGTGGTCGTGACCCACGAAATGGGCTTTGCCCGCGAGGTGTCGAACCAGTTGGTATTCCTGCACAAGGGCCAGGTCGAGGAACGTGGCGACCCGCGCGAGGTGCTGGTCAACCCGCAGTCCGAACGCCTCCAGCAGTTCCTGGCTGGCAGCTTGAAATAAGCCTTCCGCGCACACCGACTCTTGTCCCGTTGCTGCACACCGAGGGTCGGCTTTGGAACGCTCCGGCCGGGATGTTGCCCACCCAAAAAGTTCTTCACGGAACCGCCTGAAACAACGAGCTCATCTCCCTCAGTTCAATCCTCCTGCTATCAAAGAAAACCCCGAAAGCAGCATTAAAACATCCAGGAGCCTTTGAAATGTCGTCATGGAGATTTTCAGCGTGATGAATTTGCCAATCGACATGCCTGCAGCGAGCGAGATTCCGATCAGCAGGCCTTTCAATACGACGGTCAGGGGAAGGCCTCCAATCGCTTTGAAAGTGATTGTCTTGCTCAAGTAAATAACAAACGAGGCGGCTGCTTCGGTTGAGAGCAATGGGCCTTTCAATAACCCGTATGCAGAAAAAATTGGAATGGTCAGCGGCCCGGTAGAAAGAACAATACCCGTGAGGTAGCCGACAAAAGCCCCTGTGATTAAGAGCTGCCAAAGCGAAAGAGTGAAATTTCTTGATTTTGCCCAGTGGCGATAGGGAATCATGAGCAGAAAGAACGTCCCGAGGGCTATATCAATCCAGGTTGCTTTCAGGCTCCAGAGTGTGTGTGCACCAAGAGCCGCTGCGGGTCCCCCTGTCACCGAATAGGCTAAAAACGCCTTCCAGTGAATATCCTTTCGCCAAAGAATAACTCTTGAAATATTGCCGACGATTGCTGCCACCGCCATGATCGGCACCGCCTGCTTGGGGCCGAAACAAAGGGCGAGCGCAGGCAGAAGCATGATCGAGGCCCCCGTACCGATTACCCCACTGACGACGCCTGAAATGACCCCGATAAACAAAACGAGTAAGTATTCTGTCATTTGTCTTCCAGAGCGAATGTTGGTTTTTTTACTATTTCAACGCCGCTCCAACACACCGATAACTTCACTAACTTAGTAAGTTGATTTTTTCTCAGGGTGATTGCGGATTCGATAAACCAAGCCACCGTGCCAGGCTTCGATTAATTTTTGTATGTGGATGACTTGAGAGATCTTTCTTTATATTTTGTAGGAGTTTTCGCTGACTTTGTTGCATGGTCGTAGTGAAGCCTGAGTACTGCAGCAACTTCAGGCGCGAGTAGCTTGAAATAAATCATCTGCGCACAGCGAGGGTCGGCTTCGGATACACTCGCGAGCAAGACCTCTGTAGGAGCGAGCATGCTCCTACGGGTCATTCGCCCCACCCCACCTCCAACCCCCAGGACATGTTGAGCCGGATATGCCGACCCCTTCGAAAGACACCACGGTCTATGCCGCGCCAGTGATGCGCAAACTGGCGGAAATCGTTTCCGACCTGCCGCCGTCACTGCGCAAAGTGGCGGACTTTGTCCTGCGTCACCCGCTCAGGGCCGCGACGTTGACCATCGAAGAAATGGCTCAAGAGACATCCACCTCGCCAGCAGCGGTCAATCGACTGGCCAAGGCGCTGAACCTGGGTGGTTACACCGGCATGAAAGCCGAGCTGGTCGCGACGTTGCAGCAGATGGTGTCGCCGGTCGATAAGTTGCGCAACGAACTGGCGCATCGACCGGGTGGTGCATTTGGCCTGCATGAGCAAATCCACAGCGCCAGCAGCAATCTCGCCACGGCGGCGACCAACAACCATGCCGAGACCTTCGAGGCCTTTGTCACTCGCCTGATCGAGGCGCGGAAAATCTACATCCTCGGGTTTGGCAACAGCGTGTACTTCGCCGGTCTCGCCGCCTCTACCCTGATGCCCTTCTGCGCGGACGCAACCGCCATCAGCATGGAGGGCGGCAACGAAAACGCCGCTTACCGGCTGGCTGCCATCACTGATGAGGACGTACTGCTCGCGATCTCCCTGCCGCGCTACTCCCTCGATACGCTGCAACTTGCACGTTTTGCCAACGCGCGCGGCGCCTCGGTATTGGCGATCACCGACTCACCCGCCTCCCCGCTCACCGCCATTGCCGAACACGTGCTGTTTGCCCCGGCTGACCATCCGGTGTTGACCAGTTCCAACATTGCCGTGCTTGCCCTGATCGAAGGACTGGTGGCAGGCGTGATGGCTCGCAACAAGGAAGCCGTGAAGCTGGCCACCGAACTGACCGAAAGCGTGATGTCTTACCTGCACATCCCCACAAGCAACAAATCGCCGAAAAAGTGATGGTTCCCGGGCGCCCGTTGCAACACTTCGGATCTGCCGCCCGTCTGCCACTGCGCACCTTCCTGTGAGCCGTGCTTCAAATACCGTACATCCCCTTGCACGGAAGACTCAAACGATGAACATCACCATTGTCACTCTCATGCTCACGGGCTTGTTGTCGGCTTCGCCGCTTTACGTGCAGGCCGCCGAGAAAACCACCGAGGATGCAACGATTCCACCTTCGGCACTTCCCGGGCTCAACCAGCCGGAATCCAACGAAGAAAAGGCAGATAAAAAGGGCGAGGAAGCAGCGGGTTCAAACGCCGGTGCCGACGCGCACTCCATAAAAAAAGACGCAGCATCGGAGGACGACGGGGAGAATCAAAGGGGTAGCAAGTCTGGCAGTTGACCAACCTCTACCCCTTTTTCAAAAGCCCCGGATGTATCAGTCGTCCCGGTCGTCACGATCGCGATAACGACGGTTGTCGCGATCATCGTCACGACGATCGTATCGATGGTCATACCCTCGGTCATCATCCCGGTCATAGCCACGGCGATGATCATGATCTTGATATCGACCGTACCTTTCTCCGTCTTCCCAGTGAGGTCCGCAGCCTCCCAGCAAGAGCAGGCTGGAAATGGCCAGGGTCATCATTACTGCGCGATTCATTTGAGCATCCTGAAGGTGGGGGGGGTGAGAGGGTTTCAGCCGCTGGAAAATCCCGCACGGTGTTGAAACCCTGTCTTTGACCATTCAGTAACTCAATGATTCCGCTGGCAAAAAAACTGGCCGGCACGCCCGTGGCGCGAGCTCCGGTTCGGCGTGGTTTAGCCTGGGAAATGCTGGTTGGCAATCACCTGCTCGGTGATCGGCGCAAGTGCCGCCACCGCCCACAGGCCATAAACCGGATGGGCGGTGGCGGCCTCAGGCTTCTTCATTGCGGGCTAATGAACTGCTTGAAGCCGTCAGCTCCCACCCCATCGGCTCGAACGAACCGATCTTGAGCCTGTTTTCAACGTGCCGACGAGCAGAAAACGGGTCGGCTGGAAACGGTCATGAACCCACCCGCTCCACGCCCTGAAAAAGTCGCCCTTGGAGCGCTCAGCCAAATTTTCAATCAACATCCCGCAAAACAAAAATTCTTACAATCCAATTATGTACTAAAGTAAGGGGTTGAGTGTTTTAATGGGTCTTGAAATGCCAAAGGCCCAATCATGCGCATCAAATTTTCCGGCATTCCTGCATTCGGCATCTACATTGCCCTTGTTTGCCTGTTCGCGGCTGCATGGATCACCCACCCGCCCCCCGAGCACTCGCCCTTTGCCCTGATCAATCCGGCCTCGGCGGTGGCGGATAAGGACGCTAAACCCATCTATACCAGCCGTTTCGCCTCCTCCGGGCTGGTGGACTTCGTGCATTCGGCGGCGGTCACTGCCTTGCCTGACGGTAGCCTGATGGCGGTCTGGTTCGCCGGCACCCGCGAAGGCGCAGCCGATGTTCAGGTGCGCTCCGCCCGTTTCAACCTGAGTACCGGCGAGTGGGGGGAGGAACAGGTCATGGCGACCCGGGACTCGACCCAGCAAAGCACGCGAAAGTACATCCGCAAACTGGGTAACCCGGTCATTGCCCTCGCGCCGGACAACCGCCTGTGGCTGTTCTACGTTTCCGTGTCCATGGGCGGATGGGCCGGTAGCGCGGTCAATGTGATGGTTTCAGACGATTTTGGCGGGCATTGGTCGGCACCACGCCAATTGATCACTTCACCGTTCCTGAACATCAGCACCCTGGTCCGGTCGGCACCGGTGTTCCATGCCGACGGTTCCATCGGCCTGCCGGTCTACCATGAGTTCCTCGGCAAGTTTGCCGAGTACCTGTACTTGAGCGCAGACGGTGATGTGATCGATAAATTCCGCATCAGCCATGGCAATAATTCATTGCAACCGGCGATCGTTCCGCTGGATGGCCAACGCGGCATCGCCTTGTTGCGTTATGCCGGTGACACCCACCACCGGGTCCTGGCGAGCCGCACGGAAGACGCCGGACAAAGCTGGAGCGAACCTTATCCGCTGGTTCCTTCGAACCCCAACTCCTCGTTGGCAGCTGTTGCGACGCCGGACCGCGGGTTGCTGGTAGCGCTCAATGACCTGCAGGATGGACGCTTCAAGCTGAGCCTGTATGGCACCGATGCGAAAATGGACGATTGGCGCCTGTTGCACGACCTGGACAAATCACCGGATCCAGAGGGCGATCCGTATACCCCTCTGGTCTACAAGGAAATCATCGGCAAACAATTCCGTGGCTCCAGTGGCAAGCTGCGCCAGACGCTGGAGGCGCAATTCCTCGCCAACCTCGACAAACGTGTGTGTAAACGCCAGGAATGTGAGTTTGAATATGAATACCCCTACTTCCTCCGCAGTCCCGACGGGATGTATCACCTGGTCTATTCCTGGAACAACACCTTCATCAAGCACGTCACCTTCAACGATGCCTGGCTGGCCGAGCGTCTCCAATGATTAATCTGTGGCAGGCCCATGCCAGTTTCGCGATGATCCTCTTCCTGTTCCTGCCGTCTTTTGGCCTGGGCAGGACCTGGCGCATCGCGCTGCTGCTTGCCTTGCTGGCCGCCAGCTTCATACCGCTGGGCGGGTTGTCGCTGGCCGCTTACCTGCGCAGCCATATCGACGACCTTGCGATCACCTCAATGGTGTTCATGGCCTGGGGATGTTTGCGCAGGCTAGGTCTGCTGCCGCCTGAGCGGCAGGGTCAAACCAGCGTATTGATCCTCTTCGCCGCGCTGGCCCTGGTGCTGTACCCCGCAACCCTGGGCCTGAGTGACCTGGACCCTTACCGGCGGGGCTACAGCCCGCGCCCCCTGTTGTTGTTCGTCGCACTGATGACGCTCGGCCTGTTCTACCTGCGCCATTACCTGGCCGTGGTGATGTTGACCTGTGCGACCCTGGCCTTCCTCGTCGGGATCAAACCCTCCCACAACTATTGGGATTACCTGGTCGATCCGTTGCTGGGCCTGTATTGCTGCGTGGCACTGCTGATGCTGGCGGCGCGTCGGCCGTATCGCCGGCTCATCACCCTGCGCGGCGCTTGAACTTCAATGAAATCTCAATAAGGAAACGGGCATGGGCTGGCTGAAATCGAGACGTCTGCATTACTGGCTGGGTGCAACAGCGATCGCCTTCGTGCTGTTCGCACTACTGCGGGTGGTGTTCTTTTTCGGCTTTTCCGGTTTCGACGCCAAAGCCCTGGGCGACGAACATGTGCTGACAACTCTGGGCATCGGCTTTCGTTTCGACTTGCGCCTGGCCATCCTGATCATGCTGCCGCTGGTATTGCTGGCCTGGATCCCGCGCTGGAACCTTGTCGGCAGCCGCCTCCTGCGCGGCATCGCCCGCCTGTACCTGGTAGCCGCCCTCAGCGTCGCGCTGCTGATCTACATCATCGATTTTGGCCACTACGCCTACCTCGGCGTGAGGATCAACGCCACAGTGCTGCGCTTCATCGAGGATGCGCAAATATCCCGTGACATGGTCTGGCAAACCTACCCAGTCATCTGGATCTCACTGGGTTGGTTGGCAACCGTCGCAATCGCGACACTGGCCCTGGTGCGTCTGGAGCGCGTCACGCTGGACCGTCCACGCAAAACCATTCACCCGCTCTGCGCGACATGGGGCGGTGCAGTGATGGTGGTGCTGGTGCTGCTGGGTATCCTGGGCCGTGTCGAACACCTGAACATCGAGAACCCCGTGCCGCTGCGCTGGAGCGATGCGTTCTTCTCGGGCAACAACCAGGTCGCCGCACTGGGCCTGAACCCGGTGATTTTTTTCTACGACACCGTCAAGGTCGGCCAGTCACGCTATGACGAGGCACAGGTGCGCGAACATTACGCGGTCATGGCTCACTATCTGGGCGTCGACAAACCTGATCCGCAGGCCCTCGACTTCGTCCGCCACCAGACGCCACAACCTTACAAAATCAATGGCTCGCGACCACCTAACGTGATGTTCGTCATGCTCGAGTCGCTGGGCACCAGTGCCGTCGGAGCCTATGGCAACCCGATCAATCCAACGCCCAACATCGATCGCCTGGCCACGCAGAGCTGGTTCTTCAAGCACTTCTATGTGCCGGTCACGGGAACGGCCAAAACTGTCTGGGCCAGCATTACCGGGGTACCTGACGTCACTCGACAGGAAACCGCGACGCGTAATCCACTTATCACCCGGCAAAACACGCTGGTCAATGCCTTCACCGGCTACGACAAGATCTACACCATTGGCGGCAACTCCGGCTGGGCCAACATGAATGCCCTGATCCGGCAAAGCATCGACGGCGTTCGCCTGTTCGACGAGCGCGACTGGAAATCCCCGGTGGTGGATGTGTGGGGCATTTCGGACCTGGACCTGTTCAAGGAAACCGACCAGATCCTGCAAGCGTTGCCCAAGGACAAACCGTTCTTCGCCTATGTGCAAACGGCGGGCAACCACCGCCCATTCACCATTCCAAAGAGCAATGACGGCTTCGAGGTCAAGCACCCTACCCTGGAGCAAGTCCAGGCCGCCGGCTCGCGCAGCGTCGAGCAATACAACGCCGTACGCCTGCTGGACTTCAACATCGGACGCCTGATGGAAATCGCCAAGGCCGGCGGCTGGTACGAAAACACCATTTTCGTGCTGTTTGGCGATCACAACACCCGTATCGCCCAGATCCCCTTCCTGGCCCCGGCCTACGAGCAACTGGGCCTGGAGAGCAACGCGGTGCCGATGATCATCCACGCGCCAGGCCTGATCGGAACACGCAAGGTCGAGGAAGCTGTCGGCCTGGTGGACCTGCTGCCAACCGTGGCAGGCATGGCCGGCCTGGAGTTTCGCAACAGCGGCATGGGCCGCGATATCCAGCAGCCCGCGCCCGAAGGCGAACGTGTGGTGCCATTGGTGTTGCGTGAAGGCACCTTCCCGCTGATTGCCGGCGTGACGCAACACTACATGGTGCAGATGGAACACGACGGCAGCTCGCCAACCCTGCATGACCTGGCCTCACCGACGCCGCTGGACAACGTGGCCGAGCAAAACCCCGAGGAGTTCAAGCGACTGTCACGGTTGACCCGCGCCATGCACGAAACCTCACGGTTGATGCTGTACCAGAACGTACGCGACTAACCACTCAACAGTTACGGTTTTACCGCGGGACCTGCGCCAGTGTGAGGGGCGACAGATGGCCCCTTCGGCGGAACAGTGAAACTCACTGTCGTATGGGTGAGGATCCTGTGCGTCGGGTCGGCTACTTCAAGCAGAACCTTGTGGGCGCCGGGGGTCAGTCCGACCAGGATGATCGGATCTTCACTGGTGTGCGCCCATGTACCTTTCCAGTCGTCGACAGTCACGTGAAGGTGGCCCAGTCGTGGGGATACATCGGCGGCCGCCTTACCGAATACCGGCATGATCCTGGCGTGCTCTGTTCGATACTGGATGATGACGACCCCGCGGGCGAGCGGCTCGGCGAGCGGCGGATAGGCAATGAGCCTTGGCGTCGTCTCGGATTCCAATGGCAATATTGCCGGTGGGTGATCGGTGTCGGCCGCCCCTTGACCGAACGCTGCCGTGCAAGACAACACACTCCAGGCAATGGCCAACAGATTTGCGGAAGCCATGGTGGATTTCTCCTAAAGACCGACTTTGCGCTTGAGTTCGGCTTCGTTCCAAAGGCCGCTGAGCGGGCCGCCCGGCAACCCTTCATTGGCTCGCGCCAGCGGGAAAATAACCGGTAAAAAACCGGCGTCGCGCACCAACCGGGCACCCATGTCCCGGGCCTGGGCGTCGTCGGCGAATACTGCAATCGCCTTGTCTTTGCCCGACTGGTCTTTCATCGATGCATAGCCTATGGCGTTGAACGCACGCACCAGGTGTATTCCGGGCAGATATTGCTGGTCCGCCGAGGCGACACCCATCTCCAGCGCCTTGCGCCCGACCTCTGCGTCACGGCCGCCGAACGGGTTGCTGGTGCTCAACACTACCTTGCCGTCCAGCTTGCCCTGGACCTTTTCGGACAGCTCTGGCATCGCGCCATAGGGAACACTCAACACGATCACATCGCCCCATGTGGCGGCATCGCTCACCGAGCCCGCCTGAGCGTTTGGGCCAGCGCTATTGACCAGATCCGTCAGCTCCTCGGGGTGGCGCGAGGAAAACATGACCGAGTGCCCGGCCTTTACCCAGAGCGTACCCAGCGTACCGCCAACGTTACCGGAACCGATGACGCCGATCTTCAGGGGGTCCGCCATAGCCTGGCTGACGCACATGACCATGCCGGCGAACATCAAAAAGAAAATTCTGGACATACGCTGTGCTCCTGCGATGGAAAGCAGTCTCCTCTCCACACGGAAAGCGCCTGCAACACCAAGTTGAAGACTAGCTGATTATTGTTATTGCTGATCCTCGAGAGCGCTGGGTAAAACGCTTACCGACCTGCAGTACAAAAAAAATCCCGGAAACAGACGTCTCCGGGATTTTTTTGTAGAAGCCTGGCCGCTAGAAAGTCGCTTGCCTGGCAGTTTCTGCTCAGTGGGATTTTTTTGGCGCGCCGGCTTTACTCAGTCCCTTCGAGTTGTGATCGCCCGGCGTCGATTCCGAAATGGCCCTGGCCTTGTCCAAGCCGCGCGTATCTTTGGAGTGTGCGATGCCTGAAGTCGTGGTGCCGTGCCCCTTGTCACTATTACGATCACTGCCGTAATGATTGCCACTGATGCCGTGGTCGCGAACGGCCTTGCCCGCATGATCACTGCTCAACCCCTTGCCGTGGCCGTTACTGCCGGAATGACCCGAACCACTGTGGCCGGCACCGTTACCGCCGCCATTACCACCGCCATGGCCACCGCCGTTTCCGCCACCATTTCCGCCGCCGTGGCCACCACCACCACCACCACCACCACCACCACCACCACCACCACCACCACCACCACCACCACCGCCACCTTCTTTCGCATAGGCGGCGTTCATGATGGACAGGTCAGCAGGGAGTAACGGGGCGGCTGCAAGCATCAGGGCGCATGACATTACAGCAACGAGACTCTTGTTTTTTAAAAGCATGATTGCTTCCGTGAGGGTTGATTACGCGTATTTTATGACGCGTAAACCCCCTGACAGTTCAAGTCCCGCGACGGACGGAGGCGCCAGCAAGAATCAATCGAAAGCGCCGTTAAGCACTTCATAGATCAGACCGGTAGCGATCGCCACCAGTATCAAGTCGGTGCCCGCCTGCTGCCATTCATACCCGTCATAATGCGGCAGCCTGCCGATCAGCCGGCCATCGAGCTTCTTGGCAATCCCCGGCGGAAGCGGTTTACCGCGGGCGAGGTTCTTTTGAATGCCGGGTGGTAACGCAGGTCCAGGGGCCCAGTAGTCCCGATACCCGTCCACAATGCCAAGAACGCTTCCCCGATTGATGCTTGGGCCATTATCCCAATCACCGCCGCCTGAATGCTTTCCCTTGTTGCCCTGGTTGCCCTGGTTGCCATGCTCCTGGCTGTCTTGCGAATTGCCCTTTGCGTTTCCTTGCCCCTTGCCATTCCCAGGATCGGCCAATGCCAGCGTCGAGGCACAAACCAATGCAACACAGGCAATAGCGGCAACAAACGAGCGATATCTGAACATATCCGTTCTCTCAGAAAGGAAGTACCCCTGGAATGTATACGCTTCGCGGCGAAGCCATGCCAAATTTTAAACAAACGGTTGTGACACGGCCCACAACCCTGGCGCATGCTTAAGCGGTGATCGACCAGCAACAAAGCAACACGTCCTGCCGTACCGGAGTACCCCATGACCACAACCATCGAGGTGCCGCGCATCCAGCGCTTTGCTGCAAACACTGCGGGTCGGGATTTCGCGGCAGGTGACATTCACGGGCACTTCAGCCGATTGCAAGCCGCGCTGGAAGCGGCTGGTTTCGATCCTGTTGTCGACCGCCTGTTCAGCGTCGGAGACCTGATTGATCGTGGACCTGAATGCCGGGACGCACTGGACTGGCTGGCCAAGCCATGGTTTCACCCCGTGCGCGGCAACCATGACGACTTCGTGGTTCACTTCGATACGTGTGACGTCTTTAGCTGGATCTGCAATGGCGGCTCATGGTTCACCGGTTTATCGCCACCTGAGCAGCAAGCGTTCGCGCTGCAGTTCGCCGAACTACCGATTGCTATCGAGATAGAGACGCCTGGCGGATTGGTCGGGATTATTCACGCCGATTGCCCAGTGTCCTCATGGGACCAACTTCGCGCCGAACTGCAATCGCCTGAAAGTGACAAGCAACTGCGAGCCGTACTGCTGCGCTGCATGTGGTCACGAACCCGGATTCAGGCGGGCGATACCCGCGGCGTCCATGGACTTCGCGCCCTGGTGGTTGGCCATACGCCACTCAGGCAGCCTGCGGTGCTGGGCAATGTGTACCACGTCGACACCGCGGGCTGGCTGGACGGTTATTTCACACTGCTGGATCTCACCACCTTGCAGTGCATCCCGCCAATCGATCCGGAACCCGGTTTCGACCAGGCCTGACGCGCCGTTCGTCCAAAGCCCGGCACTCACGATGCGCCGCTGTCTCTCATGTAAAAGCACGGGCATCCCGCGCCTCAGAACGGAGAGCCAGCATGGACATTGACGAAAATGCAGTTGGCAACATGTCACAGCAGGACGTAACGCGAACAACGGACAACGAAACCGGCCACGATCCCCGCAAAGATCAGCCGCAGGTGCCGCTGCCGCCGAACGATGAAGCGCCTGTCGATGACGATATGACAGATGTGGCGGCCAATAACTCGGTGTCGAGCGAGCATCCGCAAGCAGGCACAAGCGCTCAGGACGAAAATGACCAAGAGGCTCGCGGCTTACCCGCGAGTGACCCTGAATCAGGTGCCTGAATCTGTCAGGTTCATTCCAGTTGCCCGCTCAGTGCGGGCTTTCTTTTTTCTCGAATTTACCTGCCATGATCAGTCGTCTTCTTGATCTATCTGATCTAGATAATCAAGGTCATCATCCTCTTCGTCTTCATCTTCTTCATCGTCAAGAATGCCTTGAGCGTCTTGTTCAACCCATGCTTCTTCATCGTGGAATTCATGATCGAGCAGATGGTCGTGCTCGGGTTCTGGAATATCAATCTCATCGCTCATCTACATTTCCTGCATTGGCTGAACTGCGCATAGGGTACTGTAACTGCAGCGGCGCTTGTAACGGCGCGTTCGATGATCGCCAACCATTGCTCACTTGTATTTGTCAGGTTGATTGCGCACTGTTACTCCATCACTTCAGAAATGTTGAGCATGTCAAAGAAGCAGCAGACAAACACCCCTCCAGCATCCGCTGCGGACATTGAACGATCTATCCAGGCCCTGAACAAAATGGCTGAACGACTATGGGGAGATGGCCGGGAAGCTGAGGCAAAAGCCCTTCTCAATGCCCTGGACGCCTTAAACCGGGCGCTTGACCGGATCAGGATTGGAGAGAGTCGAAAGACGCTCCATTGAGAGAATGCCGGGCTTCACGTGATGGGCACACTCCCGTCACGCCTTCGTAACACTTGGCAAGCACACTGCAGTCAGCCAAAGGGATTTGGCCACGTGATTGGAAAGCCCGACCCAGTGTCGGGCTTTTTCTTCTGCGGTGAGATGATCGTTCCCACGCTTTGCGTGGGAACGCATCCTGTGACGCTCCGCGTCACCGTTGCGCATGGCTCATGTCATGCGTCGTCAGCGGAACGCGGATCGTCCCCGGCGGCATTCCCACGCCGAGCGTGGGAACGATCAGATCCCGGACAGACCTGCAATCAGGTCGACTGTCAGGCCGCCTCGCTCTGGCTTTTGATTTTCTCCTATTTGATTTCGCCATTGCGCTCCCACTAATTGCCGGTATTGCCAGTGTTCAGTTTCACGTTGTCGCCGCTCACATAGCGGGTTTCAGGGCACCCGCTTACTTGAAACAATATTCATAGAGGCACGTCTCGAACCCATACTTGAGGTCGAACTTGCCATCGAGCACGTTGTTTTCCTTCGCATACTGGTCCCACGCGACCAACATTTCCTTCATTTTTGCCGGCTCGGCCTGGGACAGGTCGCGGCTTTCGGTAGGGTCGGCCTTGAGGTTGTACAGCTGCCAGTTGGCGGTGCCGTAGGGTGGGTTGACCAGGGTGATTTTCCAATCGCCCTTGCGCAGCGCCTTGCGGCCGAACAATTCCCAGCCAATCTGACGTTCGGCCATCGCTTGCCCTTCCAGCAACGGGCGCATGCTCTTGCCACTGATGGTTTGCACCGGACGGCCGTGGAATGTTTTGCCCAGTGCCGGTACGCCGGCGAGGTCCAGCAAGGTCGGCATCAGGTCCATCACATGGACCATGTCTTTATTGACGGTGCCTTGCAGGCGGGCCTTTTTCAGCATTTTCGCGCTGATGATCGCCGGCGCACGAATTCCGCCCTCGTTGGTGAAGCCCTTGAACAGTGGGTACGGAGTGGAACTGACCTGGGCCCACTGAGCACCATAGTCGGCATACGAGCCTTTGTGACCGAGATTCTTCAGGCTGTTATCGAACTCGCTGGCGAACCACTCCTTGTTGCCTGGCAGGTCAAGCGGGCTGTTGCCGTCGGCACCGTTGTCGGAGATAAACACAATGAAGGTGTTATCCAGCTTGCCGGTTTTCTCCAGGTACTGGAGCAGTCGACCGATGTGATAGTCCATGTTGGACACCATCGCCGCATAGATCTCCATGTTGCGCGCCTCACGCTTTCGCTGCTCATCGCTCAACTGGCTCCAGTTTGGAAGACTCTTGGCCATGGGTGTGTTGGGCGTCGTATCCGCCGCGACGATACCCAGCTGTTTCTGGCGCTCCAGGCGTGCCTGGCGGATCGGTTCATAGCCTGCGTCGTATCGGCCCTTGTATTTATCCAGCCAGTCATCCGGAGCATGCAGCGGCCAATGCGGGGCGGTATACGACAAGACGGCCATGAACGGCTTGTTGCTGGCTTTGTCGGCTTCGATGTAGTCAATCAGCCGATTGGTGTAGAACTCACTGGAATAGAACCCCTTGGGCACTTCCACCTGTTTGCCGTCTTCGCGATAAATCGCTTTCGGGTCTTTCGCGATGATGGCGTGCTGGTCATCGAAATGACTGGAGCCGCCTTGTACCAGTATGAAGGAGCGGTCAAAACCACGTGCCTTCGGGCTGGTTTCTTCGGTGCGACCCAGGTGCCACTTACCGGTGGTATAAGTGTTGTAGCCCGCGTCCTGAAGCACTTGTCCGACCGTGACCATGCGTTCGTTCAAGTAACCTTCGTAACCAGGCCTGCCTTGCTGGAACGGCTGAAGCAGCTCGCCCATGTTGCCCAGGCCAGCCACGTGGCTGTCGGTACCGGAGAGCATCATCGCCCGAGTCGGCGAACAGGTGGGGGCCGTATGGAAGTTGCCCAGGCGCACACCGTCCCGGGCAAGCGAGTCGAGGCTCGGGGTGCTGATTTCACCGCCGAAACTGCCCAGGTCGCTGTAACCCAGGTCATCGGCGACAATTATCAGGAAGTTCGGGCGCTCGTCTGCGGCCATGGCTGCGGGGCTGCAAACGGCAACCATCAGGGCAAGCGTCAGATGGGTCATCCAGCTCATACGCGCGGTTCCTCAGTTGTTATTATTGGCTGAGCCACCAGTATGCCGAGAGCCCGACGCCGGCCGCTAACGCGGTTGCGCAAGCGCTTATCCAGCCGCGTCGTTATTTGCCCCGACAGCTGGGGAACCGGTCAGCCATCGTTCATCATCCCTGCCTTGGCGGGGGCACGGGACACCCGCTGTCGAGCCTGTTGTCCATGTACCGCAACAACGACACCGTTGATACAGCACTCATTAACCAGACGGGGCAACCCGGACAAACAAGAATAAAGGTTACGCTGATGAATACACCCTCTATCAGCGGCCCGCCTCCTTCAAGGAGCGAGGCTTGCCCTGCCAGGAACATTCCGTTTGCAGCGGAGCCGTTACTGCGCTCGCGCAATATCGAAGATGCCGAGGCGCTGCTCAACAACCATCTTGAAGAACGTCGGATCAGCCTCGGAAGACGAGGAACCCTGGACATTGCTTTCACCTTGCAGTCCTTGCCGCAGATGAAGTTGTTCGGGGCGCAATGGGGCGGTGAAGTCCGCGTGAGCTCTAGCCCCTTGAACAGCTGGCATGGGATTTTACCCTTGCAAGGTACCATCAGCAGTCGTCCCGACGGCCTGCAAGCCAATGGCGGAGAGCTTCTGGTATTCAGCCCTGGGCATGAGGTGGATGTCATCTGGCATGAGGGGGCCAAGGCAATCGTCATTGCCCTGGATGCTGCATTACTGCTCGATCACCTGGAGCGCCACCATCAGACCCACGAGCTGCGGCTCCCGACCCGGACACTGTTGTTCGATAGCAACCATCGCGCCCTGCAGAGCCTTGGCAGCTTGCTGCGCCTGGTGGACAGCGAAACCGGCAACACCTCGGGGTTGCTGGCCAACCCAACCAGCCAGTCTCATGTGCAGCACCTGTTTTGCGAGAACCTGCTGCAACTGATCCCCAGCTTGCATACGGAGCCACAACGTCGCCTGTTGCCGGGCACCGTGAAACGGGTGGTCGATTTTATTCATGCCCATCTCGACCAACCGCTGGACATCACACAGCTGGTAGCCATCAGCGGTACCAGCCGACGCAGCCTGGAACAGGCGTTTCGCAATGGCCTGGGGACCAGCCCGCAACGCTATATCCAGAGTTGCCGGCTGCAGGCGATACGCAAAATACTGCTAAGCCACCAACCTGGAGACCTGCAGTTATCGGCGCTGGCGTTTCACTGGGGTTTTGCGCAACCCAGCCACTTCACCGCGGCCTACAAGCAGGCCTTTGGTGAGTTGCCATCGCAAACACTGGCCAGGCCGGCTTGAGGTTTTACGTCGACTGCGTCCATACGTAGTCATGGCGGCCAGGTCGCTCCAGGCAGAGCGACCGTCACCATGACCTACCAGAATTTCCAGGTATAGGTGGTCATCACTCGGTTTTCATCATAGTCATTGCCATGCTTGAACTGGGCGTTGATGTTCCGCCATTCCATGCCCACATTCTTCAAGGGCCCACTCTGGATCACATACGCCAAAAACAGATCGCGCTCGCTTTCAGCGCTGTCGCTGAGGTCACCACCGCGATCGATGCCCGTGCCGCGCAGGTAACGGGTGGTCAAGGTCAAGCCGGGCACGCCCATGGCCGCGAAATCATAGTCGTATCGCGCCTGCCAGGAACTCTCGTTGGGTTTGATGAAGGCCACGGCCGACCAGTTCACCAGATAAGGTTGCGGCGCGAAGCCATTCAGGGTCGGGAACGTGCTGTCACCCAACATGCGTTGATAACCCACGCCAACACCGTGCCCACCCTTCCTCAAGGTAATCATGGCGCCATAGGAGTGGTTGTCGATTTCGCCGTACAGGGCCTGACCCGCTTCCTTGTTGTTGAAGTAGCGCAAATCGGTCTTCAGGCGATAGCCGCCACCCAGGTCCGAGTTGAGCGTCAGGCCCAGGTAATGCTGCCGGTAAATGTCCTCCAACTGCCCGTAAAAGTAGCTGGCCGAAAGGTTGGGACCGAAGGCGTAGGTGGCACCGGCAAAGTCCAGTCCGTCGCTGGTGTAGCGCGGCCCGCCAGGTTTGGTGAACAGGTACATCTTTTCCCTGTTGGAGGATTCACGGCTGCTGATCTCGGTGAATCGCCCGCCAGTCAGGGTCAGGTTGTCTATCTCGTTGGACTTGACCAGTACGCCATGGAAGGTCGTCACCAACTGCCGTGAGTCGTCCTGGAAGGCCACCGGCAACGTCGGCCGATGTTCACCGACTTTCAGCTCGGTCTTCGAGAAGCGAACTTTGCCGGTCAGTGCCGCCCGGCCGTAATCCTTGGCCTGCTCCCGGCTGCTTTGGCTATAGGGCAAGACACTGTCCGGGCCACGACCGCCGCCACCGTCAAGGCGATAGGCGTATTGCGCGGCCGCATCGAGACCGAACGCCAGCGGCCCCTGGGTGTAACCGGAGGTAAAGCGCAGGTCAAAGCCCTGGCTCCAACTGCCATCGCGCGAGGTTCTCGGGTTGTCGCCCTTGAAGTCGCGGTCGACATAAAAGTTGCGCAATCCCAGGTTCATCTGGCTGTCTTCGACAAAGTCAGCTTGCGCAGCCAACGGCATCATCACGCCGATCAGCCCCATGGCCTTCAGGTTTTTTGCAGCAGAGTAAGCGGACCGCGGCACAGCCGCGTGCATAGGATTCATGGACACCTCTACACATTTTTATTGTTGTTGTAGAGGTTCAGTATCCGCAGTCAGCCCACAGGCCGTTATCGTCTGCGCGTGACGACTAGCTGCGCAGCGCAGGTATTGCAGGCGTTCTACTCGATAGCTTCGTAGGGCAGCCCGACGTAGTTTTCGGCAATGTTGACCAACCCTGCGTGGGAGTTGAAGAAATACTCGCGGTCGGCCTGCTGCATCTTCTGGTCCCACGCGTCCTTGTGCTCGCCGAAGTCGTGCAACAGGTTGGTCATGAACCAGCTGAAACGCTCGCCCTTCCAGACACGGCGCAGTGCCACTTCGGAGTATTTTTCCAGCAGGTCGGTACGCCCCTCCCGATACACCTTGACCAGGATGCGATACAGGTAGCACACGTCCGAGGCGGCCAGGTTCAAGCCCTTGGCACCGGTTGGCGGCACGATGTGGGCAGCGTCGCCGAGCAGGAACAACTTGCCGTACTGCATCGGCTCGACCACGTAGCTGCGCAGCGGCGCGATGCTCTTCTCCAGCGAAGGGCCGGTCACCAGCTTGTCCGCCACCTCGTGTGGCAGACGTGCCTTGAGTTCACCCCAGAAACGCTCATCGGACCATTCTTCGACCTTGTCGGTTAGCGGCACTTGCAGGTAGTAACGGCTGCGGGTCAGCGAGCGTTGACTGCACAACACGAAACCCCGGTCGTGGTGGGCGTAGATCAACTCGTGGTTGACCGGTGGCGTGTCGGATAGAAGTCCCAGCCAGCCGAAAGGATATACGCGCTCGTAGTGGGTAAGCACTTCGTCAGGAATGCTCTTGCGGGCGACCCCGTGGAAGCCGTCACACCCGGCGATGTAATCGCAGTCGATTCGGTGGGTTTGGCCATCTTTCTCGTAGGTGACGTAGGGGCTGTCGCCCTTCATGTCGTGGGGCTGCACGTTTTCGACCGAATAGATGATCGGGGCACCCAGGGCGCTGCGGGCCTCCATCAGATCGCGCGTGACTTCGGTCTGCCCATAGACCATGACAGTCTTGCCACCGGTCAGTGTCTTGAGATCGACATGAATACGCTTGCCGGCCACCAGCAACTCGACGCCCTCGTGGACCAGGCCTTCGGCATCCATGCGTTCGGATACACCTGCTTCGCGCAGCAGGTCGACGGTGCCTTGCTCCAGCACCCCGGCACGAATTCGGCTGAGGACGTAGTCCGGTGTCTGGCGTTCGACGATGACGTTGTCGATGCCGGCGTTATGCAGTAATTGGCCGAGCAGGAGTCCGGAAGGACCAGCGCCGATAATAGCAACCTGAGTTTTCATTATTTTAATCTCTGATATGCGATTTCCAACCGTTTGCAGATGGCGGCCGGATTATTTTGTTTTATTTACCTCCTGCATTTTTACTGATGAAACTTGCAATAAAAGGTGATTTTTCAGGGTAAAATTGCACTTTTACAAATTTGGTTCGATTATCGAACGACCACACACACTGTACGTTTCCGTCCTCAAGGGTGCCGAACACGATGAAAAAAAGTGTCAATAACATCCCGGTGTTCAAGCTGTATGGTGAAAACAAGGCGTGGTCCACCCCGGACTTGCTGCACTGTGAATCCATACCCAAACGCAGCAGCCTGCACCATTGGGAGATCAAGCCGCACCGTCATGCCGACCTGTTCCAGTTGCTCTATGTGCAACGCGGCCAGGCAGTGGTCGAGATCGAGGGCAAGCGTAGTGACGTGTTGGAAGCGGCCATCCAGGTCATTCCGCCGCTGACCGTGCATGGTTTTCAGTTCTCGGAAAAAATCGAGGGTTATGTGCTCACCCTCGGCGCGCCACTGGTGGCCAAACTGGAGTCGCAATTGGGCGCGCCGTTGACCGTCCTGGCGTCTTGCGGGTGCTACCCGGTTGGGCGCGATCGTCGCTATATCAACACTCTGTTTGCCGCCCTGCTGGAGGAATACGAAAGCAGCGCACCGGCGCGCGACGTGCTGATGCACTCATTGGTCAGTGTGCTGATGGTCTGGACCAGCCGCCACAGTCAACTCAGCACGCCGCCAAGCAATCGTGGCGAACGCGACCAGCACTTGCTCAGCCGCTTCATCAAGTTGGTAGAGCAGCACTACCGCGAGCATCTGTCGGTGGAGGTGTTCGCCCAGCGCATCGGTCTCTCCAGCGTGCACCTGAACACCCTGTGCCGCGAACTGGCCGGGCAAACCGCGCTGCAGATCATTCACCAGCGCCTGCTGCTGGAAGCCAAGCGTAATCTGACTTACACCAACATGAGCATCAATCAGTTGTCCGACAGCCTGGGCTTCAGTGACCCGACCTATTTTTCACGCTTCTTTCGCCGTCTCGCTGGCCAGACACCGAATGCCTTCCGCCACGGCGTCGAGCAAAGCGGCGCGTGAACCGTCACGAACTTTGCGCACTCAGTCGAATTTTCTTAACAAGAAGCGTCACAGGTCGCTGCAACCATTAGCAGGGATAATCCATCTTATTGATTTAAAAGGAATAACAATAAAATCCAAGCTGGCACAATAGTTGAGTAGGACAACCTTGCGCAGGCAACAACTGCGGTCCACCACTCATAACAATAAGGTTGTCCTCCCATGCATCACAGACTCCCCCGCTGCACGCCCCTTTCGCTCAGCGCAGCCCTGTTGTTGGCCGGCAGCGCCTCACTGGCCGAGGCTACCGAAGGCGGTGTGTCGTCCTGGCCATTGGGCATTGAAATCTACGGCATGGGTATCCTGCCGCCGCCTGGCACCTACGGTCAGGTTTTCGTCGGCGACTACCTGGCCGATACCCTTCGCGACAACGCGGGCGACAAGGTGGCCGACATCGACCTGCGCGTCACCACCATTGTGCCTCGGTTCATCTGGGTCACCGAACAGCAGGTCTTGGGTGGCAGCCTGGGTTTCCACGCTTTGCTACCGCTCAATGACATGCGGCTGAACATCAAGAACGGCCCGCACGACCACAAGCGCGGCATCGGCGACGCTCACCTCGGCCCGGTGGTCGGGTTCCACCACAGTGACAAGTTCCACACCGCAGTGGGTATCGACTTCGTTCTGCCCACCGCCAGCGAATATGACAAGAACGACCTGATTAACCTCGGCACCAACTATTACACCGCACAAGCGGTGTATGCCATGACCTACATGGACCCCAAGGGTTTCAACGCCGATGTACGCCTGATGTACGATTACAACTTCGAAAATCAGGACACCCACTATCAGTCCGGCCGCGAACTGCACGCCGACTATACCCTTGGCTGGGGTTTGGGCAATGGCTGGGTCCTCGGCGTCGGTGGCCACGCTTACAAGCAGGTGAGCGATGACCAGTGCAGCGCTTCCAACTGCGCCGCCGCAGCCCAGGTCGATGCCGCCGATGGCAACCGTGGCAGCTCCTTCTCCATCGGCCCGGCGGTGCAATACGCCAGCCGGGACGGCTGGTTCCTCAGCGCCAAATGGCAAGATGAATCCGGTGTTCGCAACCGTACCGATGGCCAGGCCTATTGGCTGAAGTTCACTGTCCCGCTCTGAGCCCTGTCGCCAACAAAAATGCCCCGTGAGCATCGAGCCTCGGGGCATTGGGTTCAACCCGGCGCTAGCTTCCCTTGAGGCGATAGCTGACCTGGGCGCGACTCATGCCAAGCATCTGCGCCGCCGCCGTGATGTTGCCACCGGAGCGTTCCATGGCCAGGCGCACCAGGTGCAATTCGATTTCTGCCAGGGGTGTATTGAGCACCCGTTGGCTCCCGGAAACGAAGGCCTGCAGGCCTTCCAATACCGGCTCGCGAAGTGCGTCTGTGGTACCGCCCTCTTCGATGGGTGACCCTGCCTTGCCGGCCCCCTCATCACGGCGCTCGCCAGCCGACAAGCGCCCCTCTGGCGTCAGGCCGATGGCCATTGCCATCAACGGCGCGCCAATCTCGGCCAGATGCACGATATCAATGACCTCGCCATCACCGGCGGATATCACGCCACGCTCGATCAGGTTCTGCAGTTCACGAATATTGCCGGGAAACCGATAAGTCAGCAGTGCGTTGACCAGTCTGGTGCTGAAGCCCGCCAGCCGACGTCCGTGACGCTGGCTGAAATGACGCAGGAAGTAGCTCATCAGCAGCGGGATATCTTCGCGGCGCTCGCGCAACGGTGGCAGATGAATAGGGAACACATTCAGTCGGTAAAACAAGTCTTCACGAAAACGTCCCGCCTCAACCTCGCGACGCAGATCCAGGTTAGTCGCGGCGATGACCCGTACATCCACCCGGATCGGCGCCGTGCCACCGACGCGCTCGATTTCACCTTCCTGCAAGGCACGCAAAATCTTGCTCTGCGCACTGAAGCTCAACGTCGCTATTTCGTCGAGGAACAGCGTCCCGCCATGGGCCCGTTCGAAACGACCGGGACGCGAACGCTCAGCACCGGTAAAGGCACCACGCTCGACCCCGAACAGTTCGGCCTCCACCAGGTTTTCCGGCAAGGTCGCGCAGTTGAGCGCCACCAGCGGCTTGTGCTGCCTCGAACTGGATTGGTACAGCGAGCGGGCGAACAACTCTTTGCCGACCCCTGATTCCCCGGTCAACAACACCGTCGCCTGAGTCGGTGCGACCCTTTGCAGCAACTGAGTGGCAACCACGAACGCCGCCGAAATGCCCACCAGCGGTTTGCCATCGGCCGGCTCCTCCAGCTCGGCAATGGTGGTCTCGGTCCCCGAGGCGTAGGTGCTGCGACTGAGGAAGTCGCTCGGGTCCAGATAGGCCAGGTCGGCATCGATGTCGTCCCACTGATCGGCCGGTTTGCCAACGATACGGCAGGCCGGGTGACCCATCGAGCGGCACTCCTGCTCGCGAAAGACGACCAGCCGGCCGAGCAACGACGAGGCGTACCCGCTGGCATAACCGATCTCCATCCAGCAGGCCGGTTCGCCGCCCAGGCCATAGGCTGCAATGTGCTCGTCGTCTTCGAGTGAGTTGTGCCAAAGGAACTCGGAATAGAAGTGTCCAATGCCAGAGTCGATTTCGAAACGCACCACCTCGACATTGACCATGCCTTCGAGCATGTGCAGCCGTGGTCCGGCGCTGTACAGGCTGGTGTCATCACCCTCCGGCCATTGCTCGCTGACCTGGGCAGCGTCACGCGCGCCGGCTTGCCAGCCGATCCGCGTAAGCAGGCCACGTGCCTTGTCGAACCCCAGCGCATCGATCAGCTCGCGGCGGATGGCCCCGAACGCAGAACCTTGCAGCAGCATCATGCGCTGGCCACACAACCACACGCTGCCATCTTGAGGAGCGAAGGCCACCGTTTCCGCCAACTGCTCAGCAGTGGGAAAGCCGCTGCTGCCAAACTGGCTGGCGCGGTCGACGATCAGGCGCTTCTGCCGGCCAAGCATCTGCTTGAGAAAATCCTCACCGGCAGAGCGACCAGTCTTGGTGTGCGTAGTACGAGTCATGGGCAGTCAACAAGAGGCAGGTAGGTAACCTGTGAGTATGCCCAGCCCTCCAGCGGGGTCAATCCGCTTGCGATCGACTCCACTGCTCCTTGTCGTCCGCCTGCTCGATAACCGCACAGTTTCTGATGACGCTCACCTGGCGTCGAGCTTTCAACAGCGTGCGATTTTCTCTGCATAAATTTGCGCACAACTGCCTTCCAGTCCGCGCCACAGGCAGGATTCAGCGCGACCACGGTACAACTTAACTTATTGTTTATTAAGGAAATATACCTATTAAACAGACATGGCACGATAAATGTTAACAGGCACCTCTGCACATAAATAAAAAAAGAGGTGACCTCGTCATGACCACTACCCCTTTCGTTCGCCCTGCCTACCAGAACCTTGAATTGCAGCCACTCGCCGGACAATGGCGCGCCGGCAGCGCCGGTCGAACGTTGGACGTGTTCGACCCTTTCACTCAGACACGCTTGCTGCAGATCACCCAGGCCAATCGCGAAGACCTCGATGCCGCCTACCGCAAGGCGCGCGTCACCCAGCTCGATTGGGCCACCAAAGGGCCGGCCGAACGGGGCCAGGTGCTGCTCAACGCGGTGAAAATCTTCGACGAGCGTCGTGAAGAAATCATCGATTGGATCATCCGCGAGTCCGGCAGTACGCGCATCAAGGCGCAGATCGAATGGGGCGCCGCGCGCGCTATCACCCTGGAGTCAGCCAGCCTGCCCAGCCGCGTGCATGGGCGCATTCTTGCCTCCAACATCCCTGGCAAGGAAAGCCGCGTCTACCGCACCCCCCTGGGCGTGATCGGTGTGATCAGCCCGTGGAATTTCCCCTTGCACCTGACCGCACGCTCCCTCGCACCGGCCCTGGCGCTGGGCAACGCCGTAGTGGTCAAGCCGGCCAGTGACACCCCCGTCACCGGCGGCCTGTTGCTGGCGCGCATCTTCGAGGAAGCCGGCTTGCCATCTGGCGTGCTCAGTGTCGTCGTCGGTTCCGGCGCGGAAATCGGCGATGCCTTCGTCGAGCACCCGGTCCCGGCGTTCATCTCCTTCACCGGATCGACCCAGGTCGGCCGCAACATCGGCCGCATCGCCAGCGGCGGTGAGCATCTGAAGCACGTTGCCCTGGAACTGGGTGGAAACAGTCCGTTCGTGGTCCTGGCCGATGCCGACGTCGAACAGGCCGTCAGTGCCGCCGTGGTGGGCAAATTCCTCCACCAGGGGCAAATCTGCATGGCGATCAACCGCATCATCGTCGAACAGCCGCTGCTGGAAACCTTCACCCGGCGATTCGTCGAGCGAGTCAAGGCGCTGCCCTACGGCGACCCGAACAAAGCTGAAACGGTGATAGGCCCGGTGATCAACAGCAAGCAACTGGCGGGCCTGCAAGAGAAGATCGCCACGGCCCAAGCCGAAGGCGCCACGCTGCTGGTTGGCGGTGAAGCCCACGGCAACGTCCTGCCGCCGCACGTGTTCGGCAACGTCACCGCCGACATGGACATCGCCCATGAAGAAATCTTTGGCCCTCTGGTCGGCATTCAGTCTGCCCGTGACGCCGAGCATGCCCTGGAACTGGCCAACAGCAGCGAATACGGACTCTCCAGCGCCGTATTCACCTCCAGCCTGGAGCGCGGCGTGCAGTTCGCCCGACGCATCCACGCCGGTATGACCCACGTCAACGACATCCCGGTCAATGACGAACCCAACGCGCCGTTCGGCGGTGAGAAGAACTCCGGGCTCGGTCGCTTCAACGGCGATTGGGCGATCGACGAGTTCACCACTGACCACTGGATCACCTTGCAACATGCGCCAAGGGCGTATCCGTTCTGAGCTGCATGACGCCTCCCATGAACCCACCTGCCAATAAGAAAATGGAGTACGAAATGTCTTCACTCCTCAACAGCTCAGCTGTGAAACGGACCCTGTCTGCCTGCCTTGCCCTGCCCTTGATCGTGCTGGCTGGGAACGCCGCCGCCGATGGCGACGGCGTCTGGAAAGGCGGGGAAAACGTCTATGCCAAGGTGTGCGGCCACTGCCACGAAAAACAGGTCGGCCCGCAAATCACCGGCCGCCAGCTGCCAGCGCAGTACATCACTGCAATTGTGCGCAATGGATTTCGTGCCATGCCGGCCTTCCCTGCCTCGTTCATCGACGATAACTCGCTGCAACAGGTCGCCGAGTACATTTCCAAAACGCCTGCCCCGGCGGCCAAGCCTTGAGGAGCCTGCCATGAACGTCGAACGTCGCACGGTACTGAAGGGCTTGGCATTGAGCAGCCTGGCCGGCATAGCCGTGACCAGCTCCGGCCTGAGCATGGCCGGTAGTGTTCTGGGCGCTCAAGCCCAGCCTGTCTTGCCGACCCTGGTCTTGGTCAACAATGAGGTGACCGAGTCGGTCTTCCTCCAGGGCGTCAACGCCAGCCCGGGGGGCAAGCAGGTCAAGGTACAGCGTACCGACCTCAGCCTGGACTTCATCCTGGGTTTTGAAAAACGCCTGCGCAGCGGCCAGCCGCAACGCATCATCGGCCTGGTCGACGATGCCAGCGCCGCATTGATCGTCGACCTGGCACGCAGCGCTGGCGCGCGCGTGCAGTGGCTCGGCCAGCACCGCGCCACGCCCCACGCTTCACAGCACCGTCTGCTCAGCGCCGAAGCCGCCAGCGGCTGCGCCCCCCAACTGGGCCTGAGCCTGAACGCCTGTGGCAGCGGCTTCAGCCTGACCGAACAGCGTATGCACAGCCTGCAAGCGCCGTTGCAAGCGTCTGCCACCGCCCGCAACAGAGACAGCTCAGACCAATGGGCCGCCACGCTGGGCTACACCCTTGCAGCCCTTGGCACCACCAGCGACCGGCAGGCACCACTGATTGCCCGCCGACCCGTGCCGCTTACCGGCAATTTCGTTTCGTTTTCGATCGAGGCTTGAAGGAGCTAATCAAATGACTGAGCAAAACAACAAGACCCTGCTCCCGCGCGGCGTCGACAGCGCAAACTTCGAGCAAGCCATCGCCAAGTTCCGCAAACTGCTGGGCGATGACAACGTCCTGGTCAAAGACGATCAACTGATCCCCTACGCCAAGATCATGATGGCCGTGGACAATGCCGAGCACACGCCATCTGCCGCCGTCACCGCCACCACCGTCGAACAGGTGCAGGGCGTGGTGAAGATCTGCAACGAACACAAGATCCCGGTGTGGACCATCTCCACCGGTCGCAACTTCGGTTACGGCTCGGCAGCACCAGGCCAGCGCGGACAGATCATTCTCGACCTGAAGAAGATGAACAAAATCCTCCACGTCGACCCTGAACTGTGTACCGCCCTGGTCGAGCCGGGCGTGACCTATCAGCAGCTCTACGACTACATCCAAGAACACAACCTGCCTTTGATGCTGTCGTTCTCCGCGCCGTCGGCCATCGCCGGTCCCTTGGGCAACACCATGGATCGCGGCGTGGGTTACACACCCTACGGCGAACACTTCCTGATGCAGTGCGGCATGGAGGTTGTGCTGGCCAACGGCGATGTGTACCGCACCGGCATGGGCGGCGTAAAAGGCGACAACGCCTGGCAGGTATTCAAGTGGGGCTATGGCCCGACCCTGGATGGCATGTTCACCCAGGCCAACTACGGCATCTGCACGAAGATGGGCTTCTGGCTGATGCCAAAACCTCCGGTATTCAAACCGTTCGAGATCAAGTTCGAGAACGAATCGGACATCGCCGAGATCGTCGAATTCATCCGCCCGCTGCGCATTGCCCAAGTCATTCCCAATTCGGTAGTGATCGCTGGCGTACTCTGGGAAGCCTCCACCTGCAACACCCGCCGTTCCGACTACACCAGCGAGCCGGGCGCGACCCCCGACGCGATCCTCAAGCAAATCCAGAAAGACAAGAACCTCGGCGCCTGGAACGTCTACGCCGCGCTGTATGGCACCAAGGAGCAGGTCGACGTCAACTGGAACATCGTCACCGGCGCCCTCAAGCAACTGGGCAAAGGCCGGATCGTCACCCAGGAAGAAGCGGGTGATACCCAGCCGTTCAAGTACCGCGCTCAGTTGATGTCAGGCGTGCCTAACCTGCAGGAATTCGGCCTGTACAACTGGCGTGGTGGCGGCGGCTCGATGTGGTTCGCACCGGTGAGCCAGGCCCGGGGCAGCGAGTGCGACAAACAACAGGCCCTGGCCAAGAAGACCCTCAACAAACACGGCCTGGACTACGTCGGCGAGTTCATCGTCGGCTGGCGCGACATGCACCACGTCATCGACGTTTTATATGACCGCACCAACCCTGAAGAGACACAGCGCGCGAACGCCTGCTTCGCCGAGTTGCTGGATGTGTTCGAGAAGGAAGGCTACGCCGTCTACCGCGTCAACACCGCTTTCCAGAAGCGGGTGGCGCAGAGCTACGGCCCGGTCAAACGCAAGCTTGAACATGCCATCAAGCGGGCGCTGGACCCGAACAACATCCTGGCACCGGGCAAGTCGGGCATCGACCTCGCCAACTCATTCTGATTGTGCTTGAGGCTCCGCCAGGACTGTCCTGGCGGGGCTTTTTATCGACAGGGAACACAATGACCTACACACAATTTCTGGTGGCCGCCGCGCTGGTGCTGGCCGCCCCTCTGACACTGGCCCAAGGCGACGTCGCTCAGGGCCAAGCCCTGTTCAAGACTCAGTGCGGCTTCTGCCACAGCCCCGAAGCGGGCAAGAACCTGATGGGGCCGAGCCTGCACGGCGTATTCGATCGCACCAGTGCCCAGGCTCCAGCCTTTACCTATTCCGCCGCCCTGCAAGGCGCCAGCCTGAAGTGGGACGACGCCAATCTGGACAAGTGGCTGACCAGTCCTGCCAGCCTGGTGCCGGGCAATGTGATGATGTTTGCGGGGCAGGCCGACAGGCAGAGTCGTCAGGATCTTATTGCTTATTTGAAGAGTTTGAGGTGAGTAAATCAAGCGTCGGGTCATACATCTGGGCATTGCGCCCATCCCCGTGTTGGCGTTGTTGGGGAGCCTTCACAAGTGACCTGAGTTTGATTTGGATCAAACTCTCCATTGCTTTGCCAGCTAGACTGAAAATCAACACGACGTAATAAGTCGAGGTTGTACTTCATGTACTGGTTCCATCGTCACCGCCGCAGCCTATTGCACCTTACCCTCGCGGTATGGGTGCTGGCTGTGGCCGTGATGGCAATCCAGGGGTGTCTGGTACAGCCGATTCACAATTTGGCCACCCCACACACTATCGAGCAGTATGTGGTGGATGGTCATGCGCTCCACGCCAATGGTTGTCTTCAAAACTGTGAAGACACTGCCACGGCGATAAAACCTTCATTGCAGACGCCAGCAGCGGATCCTGTCCACTGGGCCGCCCTGTTACTGCTAACAGCGGCAGTCCTGATATTGGTGCTTGATCCTGAGCAAAAATCCTCTCTGGCCACCCTTGTACTAAAACGTCCCGCGCCACCAAAAAGCCCGGTACGGCTGACATTCGTCCGTTTCAACGATTAGCCCCCCCTACCTCAGAGTGGCAGAGCACAGGTTGCTCTGCCCTGCTGCGGCGCTTTTTCGCGACCAAGCCATTCTACTTATCCCTCACAATCTCAGGAGTTCATCATGCAAGTGCATTCTAAATGGGTTCTGGCTGCCGTCCTGGCTAGCAGTGCATTCATGGTCTCTGCCGAGGATGCCCATCACCCGGCCGACTCAACCGTGAGCACTGCTCCGGCATCGACGGCCGTGAACAATGCCATGACCGAGCAAATGCAAAAAATGCAGGCTGCACATGACAAAGCGGCAGCGGCTGAAACGCCAGCTGAGCGCCAGGCCGCCTTGCAAGAAGGCATGAAAGCGATGAAGGACAGCATGTCCATGATGAGCAAGGAACACAGTGCAATGGGTTGCATGGGCATGTCTGGTGCGAAGGACGGCGCAGGCAAAGGGATGATGGACATGATGATGCAGATGATGGACCAACAGTCGTCCATGATGGAAATGCCAATGAAAAAGTAAATGTGCGGTAGAGCCGCGGAATGTTCTGGGCCATGGGCGCTTTACAGTTCCTTGCAGCCAATTGAGCTAACAACTCAGGTACAGAGCGCCTTACCCTGCTTGTAACTAGCAGCCTGCCCACTTGTGCAACTGTTTATGCCCCACGACCAAGGTGATCATCAGCAAAGGCACGAACGGTAAACACACCAGGCAAGTGAGGAGTACCAACCATGAGCCATACTGAATCGGCCTACGGTCTCTGGTCGCTGGTCATTATCAACTCATTAGTGTTTATCTTGTTCGCCTTCAGCTTCACCCGGCCCAAGACGCGCCGCGATTGGCGCTCCTTTGGCGTGTTCTCGGCGTTCCTGGTGGCACTGTTTACCGAAATGTACGGTTTCCCGCTGACTATCTACCTGTTGATGCCCTGGCTCGCTCGTAACTTCCCTGGCATCGACTTCCTCTCGCACGACGCTGGGCATCTGCTCGAAACACTGATGGGCTGGAAGGTCAATCCGCATTGGGGGCCATTCCACATTTTCAGCAACCTGCTGATCGCTGGCGGCTTCTGGTTATTGGCAGCCGCCTGGCGTGTGCTCTACGAGGCCCAAGGTACTGGACAGCTAGCGGTCGACGGGCCCTATGCGCGGATCCGTCACCCGCAGTACGTCGGTTTCGTGCTGATCATGTTTGGCTTTTTGTTGCAATGGCCCACGTTGATCACCTTGGTAATGTTCCCAATTCTCCTACTGGTCTACATCAAGCTGGCGAAGCGGGAAGAACAGGAGATGCTTGCACAATTCGGCGATGCCTACCGCACTTACCGCGAACGGACACAGGCATTCCTGCCTTGGTCAGCCCGCCGCAGTCCCTCCCCTACTGGCGCCCCTCCGAACTCAGGAAAACAGCCATGAACGCCCCCTGGAAAACCGGCATTTCCTTGGCCCTGACCATGGCCATTTCCTACAGCATCTGTGCGCTGCTCTATGCGCTATGGCCGGTGCAGGGAATCGCCTTTCTCAACGCCTTGTTCCATGGACTCGACTTCGGTCGCCTGCAAGCTCCGCAAGACTACGGTGTGGCGACTTTCGTCGTGCCGCTGCTGGTCTTGAGTGTATGGGGAGCGATGGTCGGCACCTTGTTTGCGTGGTTGTCCGCCAAGCTCCATGGCAGGCCTTGATAGGCGCTTCGAATCAGGAGGCCGTGATGAACCAATCACACATGCAGCACCAACAGGCGCTGGCATCAGGAAAAATGGCAAAAGATCCGATCTGCGGGATGATGGTGGACAAGACCACCGCGTTGTCACGAGAACGTGGCGGGCGCAGCTATTACTTTTGCAGCGATACCTGCCTGCGCACCTTCGAGTCGCCGGAAAATGAACTGAAGGCGATGAAAACCCGCGTGACTATCGCCCTGACCGGGGTACTGGCTTTGGCACTGCTGCGTGCAGGCGCCTTCATTGCACTCGCCGCTGGTGCCACACTGCTGACTTGGGCGCCGATTCCGGCACTCCCCTGGTTCACATGGGGTATATGGCTATTCCTGCTGGTAACACCGGTGCAGTTCATCGGTGGCTGGGGTTTCTATAAGGGGGCGTGGAACGCCATTCGCACCCTAAACATCAACATGGATTTTCTGATCGCCCTCGGCACGTCCGTCGCCTATTTCTATAGCGTCGCGGTGTTGTTCTTCCCAGACGTCCTGCCGGTCAAGGTGTCCGAACGTGACGTCTATTTCGAGGTGTCGGCGGTCATCATCGCCTTCGTGCTGCTGGGCAGGTACATGGAGGAGATCATCAAGACAAAATCCTCAGCCGCAGTACGACGCCTACTTGATCTCAAGCCTGCGATTGCGCACGTGATTCGTGATGGACAGGAGGTCGACTTGCCCGCTGAAAACGTCATGGTCGGCGAGTTTTTGGTGGTCAAGCCTGGCGAGAAGATCCCCACCGATGGCGATGTCAGTGAGGGTCAGTCAACGGTCGATGAGTCCATGCTGACCGGCGAGTCGATGCCGGTCGACAAACACCCGGGCAGCCCGGTAATCGGAGGTACGCTCAATGGCAGTGGCGTGCTCACTTTCAAGGCGAGCAGGATCGGTGCCGACACCGCACTGGCGCAGATTATCAAGATGGTCGAGGAGGCGCAGACCAGTACGGCACAGATCCAGCGGTTGGCTGACCAGGTTACCGGCTACTTTGTGCCAGCAGTGGTGGCGGTCGCGTTGTTGGCCCTTGTCGGCTGGTCTCTTGTGGGGAATTTCCCGCAGGGGTTATTGGCCTTTATCGCGGTCCTGATCATTTCCTGCCCCTGCGCATTGGGCGTGGCGACGCCCGCCGCGTTAATGGTCGGTGTTGGCAAGGGCGCCGATAACGGCATCCTTATCCGTGGCGGTGAAGTATTAGAGCGAGCTGAAAAACTGAGTACGGTAGTGTTCGACAAAACCGGCACCATTACCCGAGGAGAACCCAACGTAACCGATGTGATCTCGCTTGGGACCGCGATGGAAAACGAGGTCTTGATGCTCGCCGCCGCCGTGGAGTCCGGTTCAGAACATCCGCTCGGCGCAGCGATAGTGCGCGCCGCACGGCATCGCGGCATCAGCCTGCCGAAGGCGACCGGCATCAGTGGGATCGCCGGTCACGGCATCGAAGGCAGTATCGACAGTCGCAAAATCTGGCTGGGCAACCGACGTTTGTTCGCCCGCCAAGGCATTTCGACCGAGGCTGCCGAGGAGCACCTCATCGGCCTGGAAGCCGATGGCAAGACCGCGATGCTGGTCGGGGTCGACGACCGCTTGCTCGGGGTAATTGCTGTGGCCGATACCATAAAACCTGAAGCGGCTGAAGCCGTTGCGGCATTGCAGGCCAGCGCCATCAAGGTCGTGCTACTGAGCGGCGACAACCACCGGACTGCCGAAGCGGTCGCGCGGCAGGTCGGCATCGAGCGAGTGATTGCCGAGGTCTTGCCCGACGACAAGGCCGCAATGATCCGTCAATTGCAAAGCGAAGGGCAGGTCGTGGCCATGGTTGGCGACGGTGTCAACGATGCACCTGCCCTGGCCACCGCTGACATCGGCATCGCCATCGGCTCGGGTTCCGATGTCGCCAAGGAAACTGGCGGCATCATCCTGCTCAAGAACGATGTACGCGACGTGGTCACCGCGATCAAGCTGTCGCGCGCAACCATGGTCAAGATTAAACAGAACCTGTTCTGGGCATTCATCTACAACAGTATCGGCATTCCAATTGCGGCCTTTGGCCTGCTTAATCCCATCATCGCTGCCGCCGCTATGGCGCTCAGTTCCTTGTCGGTAATCGCCAACTCCGCGCTGCTGAAACGTGCCCATATTGGCTTGAGTCAGGAGGTTACATAATGAATCGCGAAGTTCTGATTATCTGCCTCCTGGTGAGTGTTGTGGGCATCGCCACCGTGCTTTACCTGCTGGGGTTGACCGGAAAATCGTTTGTCATAGCAGCGATTTTCCTGCTGTGCCCGGTCGTGGTCGGGGTGCAACTTTTCCGAGGTGTCCGCCAATTCGACAAGGACATGGCCGGGGCCAATCGGCAACTGAAAAGGAAGAATCTGCCTTGATACTTTATGCGACTCACCACCCTGAATTTCCGACGCATTGGACACGTAAACCGATGCTCTGGCTCGCTATGCTCACACCTACGATAGCGCTTCAGCAAAATTGGAAGTGGCCTTGCGTCATGACCCTCTCTCCCGTTCCCTGCAAGGAGTGCCATCATGAATCAACATAACTTGCCCCAGCACCGCGCAAGGGGCACCCACTGGTACTTTTTAGGCTTCCTGGCCATCGCCGGCTATTTCCTGTTTGCCGAGCACAGGGCTCACGTCCTTCCCTATCTGCCGTTCCTACTGTTACTGGCCTGTCCACTGATGCATTTTTTCATGCATCGTGGGCATGGCGGACATAAACACGGTGAGAGTAATGAACATGCCAATTGCTGTGGACATCAGCACACCAGCGCTCGCAATGGCCAAGAGGCGCACGATGGTCTACCCGATAATCAGACGAAATATCCCGATCGCCCTGCATGACGATTCAACGTCTGTGCGTAATGCCATGAAGCCAGGTGCGCAGAGCCAGGGCGTCGGCTTGAACGCCTGGTTAGATGCACAATACGAGGCGTGTCCACAGTTCGAAGATCGATTGATGACCTGAGCCTGAACGTTTTAGATAACTGCGAGCACCCCACGAAACGCTTCGGCCTCCATCTCCACGAGACTGGAAGATGTACTGCCCTCATGCTCCAGCAGGAATCGTTTGACGAGATGAAATCCAAGAGAATAGCCCAACCATCTTGGGAGGTCAGATGCACCGAAGAACCACGCGTCGTGGCCATAATCCTTGCGACTCCAGTAGCTTGCCGCCATTGCGACATGGCGTCGAATGTCAGACACATCGAGGCGCTCCCATGGTTCAGGTAAACCACCACAGACTTCCTGTGCAAAAGCGCCCGCCAGTCCCTCCGAAACAAGCGCTTCACCTAAAGACGATCCATAACCTGGCCCATCCCATCGGGCGGCATGGTGTAGCTCATGTGCAAACATTCGTTCGAGCGACGCTTCTTGGTTGGCTCTGAAAATGTCACTTGCAGGATCTACGGTCAAAAAAATAAGGCCTGGTTCCGGCGTATATCCCAGATGCCCCTTTTCTGGAATGACATGAGTGCCAGCTTTCACGATCACATCAAGTGGGCGCAACGGCATCAACGCACTTGCCTTTGCGTAGGTTGCTAACAGGCGGGTGTGAAGCCAATCACGGTGATCGATAAGCGCGCCGCGCGCGTCGATGAAATGGAAATTTATGGATGTCATTATCATGCCTCCTTGCATAAAGCCTTGGGTAACGCGATAAGTCGTCAACTGGATTGTGCCGATCAGCCATGTTCAGACCGACCGAGTTGAGTTCGTTTATTGATCAGTACGAAAATGCATGACCGCTCCAAACATTAACACTTAGCACCCTTCGCTTCTGCCTACGTTTTGCGCCGGAGAAACTTCATGACTATCGACTGGCTCAACTTCACCCCCTGGTCATCCCTCGCAGGCGGCGCTTTGATCGGCTTGGCGGCCAGTCTGTTCGTGGTCGCCAACGGGCGTATTGCAGGCATCAGCGGTCTGATCGGCAGTCTTTTACAGCGTAGAAGCGAGGGGGTGAGTGAGAAAGCACTGTTTCTCCTGGGCCTGCTCATCGCGCCGCTGCTATGGGGCTTGTTCGCCACGCTGCCGCGAATTGAGTTCCACAGCGGCTGGTTCGGACTGATTATTGCCGGTGCATTGGTGGGCATCGGCACACGGTACGGTTCCGGTTGCACCAGTGGCCATGGAGTGTGCGGCATATCGCGCCTGTCGCGGCGATCGATGGTTGCCACTGCGTGCTTCATGTTCAGTGGCTTCGCCACGGTGTATGTCTTGCGTCATCTGCTGGGGGGCTGAACATGATCAAACTGAGCGCATTCATTGCCGGCTTGCTGTTCGGCTTCGGCCTTCTGTTGGCAGGCATGGCCAACCCGGGAAAAGTATTGGCGTTCCTGGATCTGACCGGTGCCTGGGATCCTTCCCTGGCGCTGGTCATGGTTGGAGCGATTGGCGTCGCCATTGCCCCCCTGACCTGGGCACGCCGACAATCCAGCTCGCTGCTGGGACGGCCAATGCAGCTACCGGTCAAGCGTGAACTGGACCCACGCCTGATTGGCGGCAGCCTGTTATTCGGCATTGGTTGGGGAATCGCCGGGATCTGTCCAGGTCCTGCTGTAGTCATACTGCTGACCGGGCACTGGCAAGCCATCGTATTCATGCTAGCCATGCTGGCTGGCATGCTCTTGTTCACTGCGCTGGAGTCCCGGCGCAGCCATTGATCGGTTGGTTGCCATGAAAGGTCGATGGCATGGGCACTGCTGCAGCGTTGGCTGGCGGGAAGATGCGTTTGCCATAGAACCCCTTCGGTATCTGATAAATATCAAGGTTGTTTTTGACAGCCCTGTTAACTATTGAAGGGTCACAGGCAATCGTCATGCTGAAATCCGTCATGTTGGCGAATGCGGGCTAACGCAAATTCCGCAATCGGTTAACTCAGAATTGGGTTCAGCTCACCCCCACCCAAGGCAGCCAGACATGAAAAATAGCAAATTGGCCGTGCTTTTCTTCGTCGCATCCCTAACCCCCGCATGGGCCCTGGCAGCCGAGCCATCTCAACCGACCCAGACGCAGCAACAAACGCCAAATGTTGCCGAGTTCGATAAACAGATGGCTCAGGCGCAAGACACCTTCAAGAAGATGCAGGCACAGATGGAGAAAATCCAGCAAACCCAGGATCCCCAGCAACGGCAAAAGCTCCTTCAGGAGCATTGGGAAACGATGCAACATGGGATGAGCATGATGAATGGCATGTGGGGGCCGGGAATGATGGGCAAAAAACACATGATGGGTGGCGACCACATGATGGGTGCTGGCCACACGATGGGCTGGCACGACTACTCGAACCTGACCCCGGAGCAAAAGAGTCAACGCCAGTACATGATGGAAAGGTACACCGGGATGCAACAGATGATGATGGATCACATGATGTGGCATCAAAACTACATGCAGGGGCAGCCGCCAGCCAAGCCCGGCCAATAAGAACAGCGCAATTACCGCTGTACCGTCGAACCACTGCATCTCGGTTACCTCGGCCCTGAGCGGTTCGACGGCAGCAACCTCTGGGGTTACGACAAAGCGGGCAGGACGACTGGGCGTGAACAGGCAGTTGCCCTTCCCGTCTTTCGCCGGACTGTCGAAAAAGCAACATGAAGTGAATCTAAACGTCGATCAAGCGAGGTGCCTGGTGCGAATCGATGATTGGAATCATGCCAGATGCCTGATTGTCCGCGATCCACTTCCTGGCCAGCTCCACGTCAAAGTGCCAGCCGTGGACTTTTATCAGCACAAGCGCCGCACCGGTGATTCGATAATGCCCGCACTTCGGACAGGCCCTCTCCAGATAATCTTCATCAGCATCAATTGCCGTTGCAGGCCCGTTGCAAATCAAGCAAGTCATGAGCTTCACCTGTTTGGCTGATTGCTCAAATGTAGCTGAACTCAACACCTGATCCTCACGGCGTCTGTAGTTCATTTTAGGCTACGCCTTGCGTTCAAATGTTCGCCTTGGGGACTGGCTGATGGATGAATGAGTTCCAGGCCTCACAAACATCGCGATGCCTCTGAACGGCCAGATCCCAATCGATCCCCGCCATGTCTCGTGATGAAACCAGCAGCATCATGCTTGTAGTTGAAGCATCCAACTCAAGCAGCAGCTCCGCTCAACTTGCTCTGGCTCAGCTACAAGGAGCCGTAAATTCAGGCAACCTTTAATGAGTCGACATGCACTCGCCCATAAGCCATGAGCTGAAGATACTCTCGCCATTTTTGGAAGGCTTCCTGCTGCCTGGTGGAGGCCGCGAGCCACTCTGCGCCACCGATTAGCTCGACCGAGATGGCCATCATCTGCTCAATAGCAAGATCAAGTTCATTTGCGAGCTCACGCCCATTCGGCAAATCGAGGATTAGCGGTCGCATAAGGAACCTTTCTTTTTTTGGGCTACTTCATCGACTTGCCAATTGGCTGATCGTGCGTAAGCACTGACGAACGGTTAGCTCCCCCCTCAACCCACTGCCGACCGCCGTGCGCGACATGGGGCATTCAATGAAAAAAGAAATCATCAAGATCAGTCGGTTTAAGCGCAGGCGCTGGAGCGGAAATGGAACCCCACAATGCCCACGGGCGACTGAAGCAGGCACAGACCACGGCCCCCTAAACGAAGGTTGAGGAACCGTATTTGAAGCGAGCGCTTAAGGAATCCAGGGAGGTGGCAAACTGCTACACGGGATGAGGGGGAAGGCGCAGACACAAAAAAGCCGATCTAGATGATCGGCTTAACTGTCTGATTTTACTCAGTAAATATGGTCGGGACGGAGTGATTCGAACACTCTACCCCTAGCACCCCATAAAGGTGAATACCAATCCAAAGCAATCCTTACAAATCTAACGACAACCTCATAACCCTTTATTTTACTAGCCACTAGCTATTTTACAGTCCGACCACATCCGATAGAATTCCGTCAAAGCCAATATCAATTGGCAACGAATTGGCAACTGGAGCAACGGATAGACAATGGCAAAGATCACCGACCGACAGATGACTGCGAAGCCAGGCAGTAATGATAAATGGCTGAGCGAGGTTGCCATCTGGGGGCACGGCAGTTTGGTAGCACGCATCACGCCCAGCGGTGAGCGCCTTTTCTACTTTCGCTACTCAAACAGCAGCGGTGACCGTGACACCTACCCAATTGGTACCTACAGTCGCGATGGACTAGAAGGCACTATGACGCTCGCCGAAGCAGGCCAGCGAGCAAAAGAGCTTGCTGGTCTGCACAAAGCAGGAACTCGCGATATCCGCGAGCATCTGGCTGCTGAGGAAGCCTCTCGCATTGCCGCACGCGATGCGGAACTAGACCGCCTAGCTTCAGAAAAGGCTAGTAAAGAAGCAGAACAAGCTCGGCAGGCTGCGAGGAAAAGCGTCACTGAGCTATTCGAGCATTGGGCCAAGGTTGATCTGATCAACCGCAAGGATAAAGGCGCAGAAGTACGTCGTATGTTTGAAAAAGACGTACTACCGCTCTTAGGAAACGTCGCTGTAGCAGACATTAAAAAAAGCCACATCACAGCAGTAACTGACACCATGCTGGCTCGCGGAGTCAATCGCGCAGCAAAAATTGCCTTTTCCCTGATGCGTCAAATGTTCCGCTTTGCAGTAGATCGCGACTTAATTGAATACGATCCAACCGCCAGTATCCGTAAAGCCAAGATTGGCGGCAAGGAAGTCGAACGTGACCGAGTTCTAAGCGATGAAGAAATTCGCACCTTAGCCAAGGTAGCCCCTGAAGCCGGTTTACTGCGCTCTACCGAGGCGGCGATTTGGATTGCGCTTTCTACGTGCTGTCGTATTGGGGAGCTTCTTGCCGCGCGCTGGATACATTTAGACCTTGTCAAAGGCACTTGGTTTATTCCTGCCGAGAATAGCAAAAATGGCAAACCCCACAGCATTACTCTGTCGTCGTTCGCAATCAAACAGTTCGAGTTTGTTCGAGCAATTAACGCTAACTCCGCCTGGTGTTATCCCAACACTGATGATAGCGGGCCAGTTTGCTCTAAAACAGTAACCAAGCAACTTGGTGACAGACAGCGCCAGCCAGAACAGGGCACAATGAGTCGACGAAGCTCTAAAGCCCAGGCACTACTATTGCCAGGCGGAAAGTGGACGCCTCACGACCTACGACGCACAGGTGCCACGGTTATGACCGCGCAGGGAGTCCTACCTGAGGTAGCAGAACGCTGCCTGAACCACACGGAAGAAAACAAAGTAAAACGCACCTACCAGCGTCACAGCTATACAACGGAGATGGCAGAAGCATGGTATAAGCTCGGCAAACATCTTGAGCTACTGATGCCACTCTGACAGTAGCGGTGACAATTATCAGGTTGCACTAGTAAATCACCGCCACAAAAATTAAGGAAGCACATGACAGTCTGCGATCAAAAATTTGAAGCCCATAACTTTAACACCACGATAGAGAAAACACTTAGCATATTGAGTTTATTGCACCACCGACTGGATTCTAAGTTCGACCTATCAGAACATTTGGCACGTATCCATCAAGAGATCATGGATGGCACCATCAATGCCAAGACCGTCGATCAAGAGCAAGACAATCGCACCACCCAGAGCAAAATCCGAGCCCCTTATAAAAGCCATTTTCATCATGCCTGCGTTTACACAGAGCTAGCAATAATCAATCAAAAAGAAGGCAATGAGAAGTCTGCGTGGTCGTTCATTGTCCAGGCTAACTATCAAGTTGGATTGACCTTCGGAATTCTGAGTTCATATCCAGGAGTAGATGAGGAGGAGGTACTGAGCAAACAAGGCCGCAAAGCCGCCCAAGCAAGACATTCGAAACATGACCCTGAACGACAGGAGGTTATCAGACTACTCTCCGCCCCTTCTTCTGGCGGATGGAAAAGCGAAAAGGAGGCACTTGAATCAATTATCGGACCGCTTAATAAAATCATCCTCCAAAGCTTAAAGACGCTAGGTGGGAAACGCTTTGACCTAGCAGATACCAATAAGCTTGAAACCGCGGTCAAACGTTGGCTCAAGTACGACAAGAAAAAAGCGAAAAAAGGCGAACCTCAAGACATGGTTCGCCAGACGTATGAAAAATACTCCAGCGAGTGGCTGACGATCCCCCATAATCATTGAGCGAGGAGCACAGTATCAGGCCACTACTCGTGGCCTTCCACGGCGTATATGGGGTATTTTCGGACGCACACCCTTTCCAAAGCATCTCACCCCTGGCACTGATAACTTGAAGTATTCATCGAGCTTGGTCATGTATAAAACGATCTCCCTTATCCCTTCACGCGCCAGCGCATCGGTGTGAGATATCATGCCAATTCCACAGCGCTCGTAACTTTTCTTGAAAGCATTACAGTTGTAGTAGCTCCCGCGCCCTTCGGTGACTACTGTATTCCAGTGTTCACCGATCATCCGAGCAAGGACGACATCCTGCCGAACCTGCGCCCCATCAAAAAATAAGAGCAGATGGTAGTGCAAGCCCTTGCGCCCCCCTTTCTCAAGTTTCCATGCGTAGCCCAATAGATGGCCAAACCGCCCCTTATTTAGATCCTTCAGCAGACTGCTGCGATGCTGCCAGGCATCGTCGAAAGTTATACCACCCTCGACACGAAACGCCTCCAGGTAGCTTAAATCAACTCTCAACACTAGCATGCGCGCATGGATATTGAATAAATCGTTCACATATGAATTCAGTTCATTGTAATTTTCCGTCACGGATCGTCGATAGCTCTTAAGTCGTTTCTTGAACGCAACACTCCTAACCTCGCACCTTATATCGTCCACGCAAGCATTGAGCACGCGTACAACTTCCTTTACGCGCGCACCCCACACACTGTTAATCAGGCCAATATGATTAAGTAAATCATACCGATTAATACATAAACTGAAGACTTCAAAATAGGGATTCAAGCAATATTCCGCATCATCAGCGATCTTCAAATACTCACCACGCACATACCTAATTAAACGTCGCCCTAATGACGTCGACTTGAGTTCATCCCAACGCGAATCTTTAGAATCAATAAAAAATAATTCCTCGTCAGAGGAGGTTATTTCTCGAACCAATGGGCCTACCTTAAGAGCCAGACCAACCCTGCGATCATACTCAACACCCGACACCAACTCCCCACTATTTGTTCGATCATAGCCCTCTATCAAAAAATAACTCTCAACAATCTTTCCATCTTCATCCACTTATAACCCCTCATTAAAAAACACCTATTAAGCCGCATCACACGCACATATAAAATCAATATATATTTTATATATTAAAAACTCCATTAATACCCAGACATTAAAAACCTTTCACCTCCAGCCAGAGACAGGCATGCAGAGCAAAAAAATAATTATCAACCCCTAAAAGTTAGCGTATTTTTAATACCACAATATTAAATGTTTGCCATCGAAAGAATCCTAACCATTGTCAAATACCCACTACGCAGCGAAGCAACTTTCAATCCATTCATTGATGCTGCTCTCTAGCCAGCCGACGGCCGACAAACCAATTTTCATGGGCTTCGGAAAGGACCTGTCATAACGTGGCGAACGCGGGTTCAATCGATCATAGATCGTCGACCGACTCAGCCCTGTCCGCTCCTGTACCTGCCTGATGCGCAATACTTTCAGTACGCGATTTCTATCTGCCATTTTGCCTCTCCAGACCTGCCTGAACGTAAGATTAGTTTGGCAAATGTTGATATGCAGCGCATTTGCGCCTGCATGCAAAAACCTGTCACATGCGCGCATTTTTTGATTGACAGCACTTAGATGCATGGCTCGAAAACTGTTCTTTCTCGCTTTAACCGAGGACAGGAGGCGCTGGGAACTAACTTTCTGGTGATGGGAACCAACTTTTTGGCCTTACTAGCCTTCTGAGCCACTCGATTGCACTTTCTTTCAAATCTATATCACTGCGCTGAACCCACTCATGGAACCCCAAACCATGTCATTACAGTGCTTCAGATACTCACCCACCAATACCTTTCCGCTCGCAGCCGCTGTGAAAATCGCCTGCGCCATTGTTCCACTCAACATCATTGTCCGCGGTCTAGGCCGCCTGCTACTCGGCAGCCCGCTCGTGCCAACAGCAGCTTTGCTGACCAATCCACTCCACAGCGAGCTGGGCGTGTTGTTCGGCTCGCTCCACGGCTACCTGACAAACCGCGTTACTCATCACCAGATCGGTACTCAGCCGCTCACTGCGCCGGCGAAATGTGTATTGGCAAACAGCCTCTGGCTGAGTGACGGCTATCACTTCAGCCAGCGATATCACTCAACGGGAACGAACCTCTCCCCTAAAACCTGCTGCGCCGCACGTATGCCCGCTTTCCCCAACAAGGAATAACAACCATGACTCATCAAATCGAACAAACGGCCTATGTCGGCGCCGCCCCATGGCACAGTCTGGGTAACAACCTTCCCTCAAAACAGCCCATCGAAATATGGCAACGTGAAGCTGGCATGAACTGGCAGATCAAAGAAAGCCCGGTCCATTTCCAATCTGACACCGCTGGTCACTTGGGCACCATCCACACTTTCCCAGAACAGAAAGTGCTCTGCCGCTCCGACACTAAAGTGCCGCTCTCGGTGGTATCTCAGCGCTACCAGATTGTGCAGCCACGGGAGGTGCTGGTGTTCTACCGGGATCTCACCGAAGTCTCCGGCTACGAGCTGGAAACCGCCGGTGTATTGAAGGGCGGTCGCAAGTTCTGGGCGCTGGCGCGCACCGGACAAAAAGCAGTGCTCAAAGGCAACGATCAGGTCAACGGTTACCTTCTGCTGGCCACGTCCTGCGACGGCACCCTAGCTACGACGGCGACACCGACCACTGTGCGGGTTGTCTGCAACAACAACCTTAACGTCGCCCTAGACGGCGCCGCCCGTGCGATTAAGGTGCCGCATACACACGTTTCGATTTTAAAGTGGTGAAAAAGCAACTCGGCATCGCTGTCTCGCAATGGGACGACTTCATGTACCGAATGGGCGCGCTGGCCGAGCGTAAGGTGCAGTGGCATGAGGCGCTGGGCTTTTTTATGAGCGTGCTATGCGAAACCAGCCCCACTGCCCAGATGCCGGAAGTGCTGCCCAACGAACGCGGCCTACGCAAAGTGCAAAGCTTGTACGAAGGGTATGGACGAGGCGCTAACTTGGCATCAGCCAATGGCACCGCCTGGGGACTGCTCAATGCCGTGACCGAGTTTGTTGACCATGAACGCCGAGCACGCAGTGCAGAGTATCGCCTGGACTCGGCTTGGTTCGGCCAAGGGGCGCAGATCAAACAACGTGCTCTAGACGCTGCCCTGCAATTGGTTGCATGACTGCCCCTATTTTCCTCAATCCGCAGAGCCCGGTCAGTCTCGCGCTGATCGGTTTTCTCTAAACACGCGAGGTGCGTGCTATGAAAGAAAATCCATTAAACAACAAGGACAAGATTGTAAGTCAGCATAAAAGACGGCGGATGACCACACGCCAAAGGATGCGCTCAATCTGATTTGTGTCCGGGGGCATCTAGCACCTCCTCCCAGAACTCTTTTGCGCTCAGCAAGGGCTCAATATTATTGAACGGTTAAGAGATAAATAACATGGCCACCCTACGCTTTATAACGTCAATATTCGCCTTCACCGGAGTACTTGCAGGCTGCATCGCGGCCGTCTTGTTACTGGCCTTGATGTGGCGCTTCCCACCTCTGCTGATGTCTGTCCTCGCAGCGCTATGGCTTTTCAGCCTGCTGCCTGAACAAAGTAGGCTCTAAAGCATCTTCGCAGGATACGTCTCCGCCCCTTACAAAAATCGTAACGCAGCTCCTTCCGCGCCATGCCTTCAACTATTTGCCTGCACAAACTCACGCGGTGATCGCGACTCAACTATTAAAGCGCCTGGTTAGCTTCTGCTGGCCGGGCGTTTTTATGCCGCACAGGAAAAAATCATGGGCACACAACGGACTGAGCCTAGAAAACGGCTTGCTAGAAGCCAAGAAATTGGACGAAGCCCGGCAAGCCTCCGGTTTTGACCAGAGCGCCTTGGACCATGCTGCCCAGCAGGGCTTTAACAATGGAGCCTTTGAGGACAGCGAGGAGGACACCGGCGCCGTCGTCGAGGAGTTCTTTCCTGTCATGGAATATCAGTCCAGCCCCGTAGAGCACCAAGCCCAACTGGCAGCGCCTGCGAAACCCTCACTTGCTCAGAAGCTGGAGTCGCAAGCCACGCAGCACAACAGCAGACATTTGGCCCAGTAACGTCCTTCTCAACCTCCCCAGCGTGCCCCCCTCATTCGTACAGGAATACCGTCATGAAATATCACAAACTCCGGGCTGGAGAAGAATCCGGCACCTATGTCATGGAGTCACCGGTCACTGAGGCCGACATATTGCAGATGGCTCAACAGCTAGCAATGAGTCGTCTGTCTAAAGGCCGGGCACTGACTGAGCCGAAGCAGGTTTTCAGCCACCTGCAAACTCTGCTGCAGTACCACGAGTACGAAGTCTTTGCTCTGCTACTGCTCGACAGCAAGCATCGAGTTATTGCCTTCAGAGAGATATTCAGAGGCACGCTAGATGCAGCCAGCGTTTACCCACGCGAAGTAGTCAAGATTGCGTTGGAACACAATGCAGCAGCCGCGATTCTGGTACATAACCACCCCTCTGGCGACCCGGAGCCCAGCGAATCTGATCGCATCCTGACCACTATCCTCAAGAACGCCCTCAACATGGTTGGTACCCGGATATTGGATCACGTGGTAGTAGGTCGTGAAGGCAGCGTGTCATTGGCCGAAATGGGTTATCTCTAATCTTACACCGTCCGATAGACTACCTCGGCTCAAGCCGGGGTGGTCATCAACAATGTGAGCTCGCCCTTATTTTTTTCATGATCCGCGCTTGTACTCAGCTCGTAAAACTGGCGAACGCAAGTGTTGGTGAGCTGATGCTAGGGCTATGGAATCGGGCGCCCACAGCGTCAGAAGTACTTTTACGATGCATGTTTTTAACCAAGGGGGGGGGAGTAGATGTCTGAAATAGATATTGCCGGTGACGAGCCGTTGCTTGCGCTGCTGCTGGCAGCCGAACCAGATGACGTTTGTTTATTGGTGGATTACATCACGGACGCAGGGAAAGGCCGGATCTCGCTTGCTGGTACGGTAAAGGAATTTCTGCACCAGGCTCGTGAAGACAAGGCCTTTGACAAAGATGTGCTGGCATTGCTGGTGCACGAGCTCCGCATGTTTGGCGGTAACAGTATTACCAATCTGTTCCGTAGTGGCGGCGTGACGTACAAAGAGATCGCCACCGACGTGCTTTCCCATGTCGGCGGAAAGAATACGGACTCAGACTACCTCGGCACGATTGAGCTAAAAGTATTGCAACGCCTATTGGACAAGGCATGGGACAAGATGTCCAAGGAAGCTCGTGCGCAATTTGCAGAGAAGTTTGGCGAGTCTGATGCCGCCAATCCTTTCTCATTCACCCACTTCTTGAACCGTATGGGCTTTGGGCATGCGGCAACACTGGATGTGACCTCATTTGTTTCCGCCTCCCTGGGAGCCAACCTTCTCGGTGCAGGTGCTGTGTTGGGAGCGGAGATGCTCATGGGCAGGTTGGCAGGCTTGGCCCTGGGTCCAATTGGAGTCGCTCTGGGTGCAGGTCTGGCAGGCTATTCTCTGGCGTCCCCTGCATTTCGGATCACCTTGCCTTGCGTGGTTCAAATCGCCTACATCCGACAGAAAGGCATGCAGCCTCGTTTACCTGGAGGTAAACCATGACTGGTGAAATTACTCGCATCAAAGGGCTCGCCAAACGGGACGATGGTGAGCAATGGCTGGTTGGCTCGAGCGAAAATGCTCCTGTGCTCTCGGTAAAGGCACTCTCGCTGCCAACTGCATTTGATCACGGTGACAGCAACCAGGTAGCGCAACTGGGTTTGAGCCGACTATCGCCCCTTCTCCAGTCTATACCCAACTTGATCACTACGGGCGTTGCAAACTCGAATCAGTATTTTCGAGTGGAGATCAATGGCCCATTGGCAGCGGCGAAGGATGGCAACGGTCTGCGTGCCTTCTCCAGATCTGCCGACGGCAAATTTACTGAACACGCCAGACTGTTTCAGGACAATACCTGACAAGCCTGGTCAATTCGGCTGCGTTATTTCAGATTGCCTCTGCCGTCGTCGCCCAACAGCACCTGGCAGACATCAGCGCCAAGTTGAGTGACATCCTCGCCGGGGTAGAGCGCATCGAGCAGTTTCAGCAAAACAAGCGAGAAGGCCAGATCACTGGCAGCATTGATTACCTGCGTCAAATCGCACCCGCGCTTTTGAACGGGAAACTTAATGACTCAGTCCCTGCTCAGCTTGAAGCTCAGGAAGTGCAACTTGGGCAAATCCAGAAGCATCTGGAACTCGAACTCGACAACATCACCAACAGTATTCGCACACTGAATGTTTCCACCACCTTCGGCACCAGCAAGTTGAAAGCGGCGCTGGAAAAAGAGCTGGAAAGGTTCAGTCATTCACTCGAACAATCACAGCTCTGCCTGGCTGCCCGAATGGTCGCGTGTCGCTTGCTCGATACCTTTCCGGGGCAAATGGAGTGGGTGCAAGTGCGCCTTGACGCCCTCACCAGCGTCGCCGAAAGGTTCGAGGGTAAACACGGCGCCATCGAAAAATTTCGCGATGCTTACAAGGAAAGAGCCAACAAGTTGTCCGCCCTTACCGAGTCCAGCGCGGAGCTCAATGCACGACGGCAGTCCTTGTTGAAGGCCCAAGACAAACGCCTGCTGAAACTCACGACAGACAGCACCGGACGCTTGCGTGAAATCAGCCAGGCCGTGCTGGATACGCGCAAGGTCATCCTTGAACTGAAAATGCAGGGTAATGAATGCGTGGGGGTCGCCAGATTGGCGAATTGAGCGTTCGCATCCCGGTTGCCGACCCTAAACAGCAGGCTGTCGGCAACCATTCTGTTCACGAGGCACGTTACCTGCGTGACGTGCCCTTCAAGACAGAGATCAGCGCCCGTCGAGCGAGCGATCCTCCTGAGACACCACCAACTGAACTTCAACGCGCCGATTTTCGGCGCTTGCCGGGTTCAGGCCGGGTTTTGGTCTGGAATCACCGTAACCCGCCACAATCACTCGCAGTGATTGCTGCCCGTCCAGGGCCAACACCAACAACTTGCGCGCCTCCCGTGCCCGAGCAGCGGAGAGCGTGTAGTTATCGTCATAGACCGTGCAGTACCGCGCATAATCAGTGACCGGACGGCTTACCGGCACATTGTCGGTATGCCCCTCGACCAATACCTGGCCTTGGCCGTAATCGTGAATGAAGGTAGCGACGCGAACGCTCAGTTGCGTGAGCGCCTGCCTGGCCTCATCGGTAATACAGGCGCTGCCACGGCCAAAGGCGTTGTCAGGCAAAGTCAGCCGGCGGTTCTTGATATCGACATCGATAAGTCCACCTTCACCGCCATGCGCAAGGTCCGCCTGCATCGCTTCAAGCAAAGCACTCAGGCGTGTTTGTTGAGTTGCCGCACCTTGGGCCTTTTCTGCCTTACGCGCCGCTTCCATCTGTTGCTTCTCGACTCGCATCGCCGCTTCGGCCGCCTTGTTCTGCAACACCGAAACCACAAGCATGAGCATCACGACCGCCATGACACCCGCCATGAGGTCCGAGATGGAAATCCATTCGCTGGGTTTTTCTTTCATGGTCGATTACGCCAGCTGAGCTTTATCGGTCTGCAAACCACTCGCAGGCGCAGGTTCATAGTCCGCCGTGAGTCGGCCCAGCAACATCACCGTCGACTGTGCCGCCTCGCTGAGTACCTGGATGCGATTGGCAAACTGCTTGTCGATATTGGCCGCCAACTGTTCAGGCAGAGCGTTCATGGTTTGCTGGCCTTGACGATGCGACTCCGCAATTGCCTTCACGTCCTGAATAACCGGGGGCAGCTGACGCGCCGAATCACATAATTGCTCAAGCAGTTTGACGCCTGCATTTAAAGGGATCAGCCTGGCCGGCAAGGCTTCCAGTGCCTCCTGGGTTTTAGCACCCTGGTCAGTCATGGTTTTGAATTGCACGTTGAGCGCAGTGAACTGCTCGGCGAGTTGCGGGAAGGTCACCAGCTTTTTCGCCACCGCATCCATCTTCTGCCCTGCCTCGGACGCCTCCTTCAGGCCCTGCGAAATACTCTTACCGAGCTCATCCATATTTGAGCTCATGACTTCAATCGCTTCGTTGAGCGTGGCGCTGGTGAGGGAGAACTGGGAGCTGGTTTTCTTCTGCATGTCCTTGGCGCTTTCAGTGGTCACCTTGACTTCGTTGACCACGGTGCCGACGTGCTCTGACAACTGATGGACCGCAGTGGAAATATTGTCGGTCGCCCCTTTCAGGTTGGCTGCCATGTCCTGGGTGTTCTGGGTAAAATCACGGCTCATCGTGCTAATGGTGCCGGTCAGGCTCTCTTCGATAGTCTCCATGACGGTGCCCAGCCGGGTGATGTTGCCATCCATGCTCACCTTCATTTCTACCAAGTGCCCGGCGAAGTCCTCATTCAGCGAGTGAATCGCGCCGCTGAGTTTTTCCTGCATGACCTGCACACCGCCTTTAAGCAGCCCAGCCGAATCAGCCAGTAGCGTGGCGGACTCGCCCATCAACTGTACCGCGGCCTCCTGACGTAGCAAGTTGTCGGTTTTGGCCTCCACGTAACCTTGCAGACTTTCGCGCGACGCCCTGGTGCTGTCCGCCACTTCGCCCAATTGCATCTCGAGCGTCTGCAGGCTCTTGAGGCTCTCTTCGACCTCAACCAAGCGGCTGAGCTGAGTACTCATCTCGGCGATTCGTGGAAGGTTTTCACTGAGTCTGGCGATCTCACCGAGCTGTTGATGATGGTCGGCAAGCCGGGTAGCCAGCGCATTGAAATGGCTCTCGGCCTGTTTACCGTTCTGGAATTCAACCGCCTTGAGCTGTTTGAGCTCGGTCGACAGCTGTAGACCCTGGGTGTTGAATGCCTCAATCAGCCGCGTACCGACATTTTCTAGTGCGGCCCGATTCACTTGCTCACTTTCCGTGCGCAGCGCCTGCGAGGCTTTACGGCCGAGTTCATTTTCGACTGCCAGACTGGCAAGCCTTTCACCCAGCGCTGTGAGTTGGCTTTCAGATTGTTTGCCGTTCTGGAACTCGACAGCCTTTATCTGCTTGAGCTCGGAGGCCACCAGCAGCCCTTGGGCATTGAATGCCTCGACCAGCCGGGTACCGACAGTCTCGAGGGCAGTCAGGTTCACCTGATCACGTTCGGCATGCAATGCAAGCGCGGCTTTTCGGCTCAGATCGATCTCAGCCTTCATATGCCCCAGGCACCAGTCCGTGCGCTTGCTTTCCGCCGACCAGGGTGCTGCTTCCCACAGCTTGATCATAATGAAGGCAATAATCCCCCAAGTGGAGGTTTTGAACTTGGTGCCCAGGTCTTTCATCATGCCGGTGAGCTGGGTCAGGGAACCGCTCATGGCGTTCAGCGAATCGTCATGTCCTTGAAGGATGGTCGATGCCTTGTCCAACGCCAGGCCCAGCCCCAGGAACGTGCCCAGAAGCCCGATGATCAGCAGCAACCCCGGCATATTGGAAGCAAAGCGCTCCCAACCGGAGGCGACAGCGTGGCTCAACTCACCGATGGATCCGTGCTCAATGTCCAGCGCGTTGATGCGAGCCCCGCCGCGCCAGTTTTTTTCCCACTTCGCCGGCTGACCGAAAACCTGTGAAGTAATCAGCGACAGCAACAGACCGAACAGGATGATGCTGAAAAAAAACACTTCCAGCGGATTGCTCAGCGAAGGGGTCAAGAACTGCAGGATCTCGCCAATCATGCCGCAACCTCAATCACTCTGAAGGCATCAGTACGCTTCTTGCAGTCGGTCTCGAAAATATTGGCGAAGCTGACAATCAGCGACTGCTCCTCTGGGCTCAGGCGTTCCCATTTCTCGCCGTTTTGAGCGCAACGCACCAGAATCTCGCCAACCCTGCCACCGTGGTCGATCAAATACTCCTGATCATCGGCCACGAGCTGTTCCTCGCTTTTCTCAAGCAGTTGCAGAAAGCCTTCCGCGGCGAACACATAATTACGCTTGGCGCGGGTCTCGTTGCCCAGCGCTTCAAGTTGAGCTTCGTCACGCGGCAACAGAATGCGCAGATCGTCCAGCATCCGCGCCTCTTCTGCTTCCAGTGGTTCCAGTTCCGCCTCCATCTCCAGGCGGCGCTTGAGCACTCGGTCCTTGACCACTCGTTTATTCAGCTCTTCCCAGGTTTTTTGAGCATTTTGCAAATCCAGGCCCCACACCAGGATCATCTCCTCGAACACAAACGGAATCACTGCCTTGTCAAAGTGCTTGACGGTCAGTTCATCCAGACGCTGCACGTCAGCATCGTTCAACTCTGCCCGCGCTTCGATCAGTTGGGCGGCGACATCGATAATGAACAGCGGCTCCTGGCTCAGGGAGCCGATGTCTTCAAGCTGGGTCATTTGTTCTTCGTAAACCTGCAGCAGCTTCTGCACAGCGCGAACGCGCAGGTAGTGGTCGAAATCCACGAACGCCTCCGTTTCGATCAGACGATTGGTCAATGCCTTGACCAAGTGGTAACGGTTGGTCAGTGCAATCGCCTGAAGTGCTTCGCGCTCTGGGCCTTGGGTTTTGGCCATGGCAGCATTCAGATCCCGCTCCCGCGCCTGCGCTTCAGCGATTTCCTGCTCATCCAGCAACTTTTTCTGCCATTCACGGGCTCGAGCGATCACCCAATCGATGGCCTGCTGCACCTTGGCGGCCAGCGGGTGGGTGTCCAGGTGCTCCAGTACAGCCAAGGCACGTTCCAGACCCAGACTCAAGGCTTTGACCCACGGCCAGGGCACATGGGTCGCCAGGGTCCGAAGCCCTACGCGCATGCTGGAAATGTAAGGCTTGGCTGCCTGGTAAAGCCGTTTGACTTCTCCGACAAAGGTTTCTGCTTCGTCGGCAAGCCATTTGACGGCTTTGCTGACTGTTTGTTTGACAGCACGAAACGCCGACGACACGGCGTTTGAAACCGTACTTACGAGAGAATCAAACCAGCCCATTAACTATCGCTCCTTTGATGAATGCCCAATGCTTTACGTGTCGCCGCGACGGTGCCGAGATCGACCTCGGGTCGCGAAGTGTGAATGTCTTGACGCGCAGCCAATAGCTGAGCGAGTGCTTCCTGTAGATGAGCCTGGTGCAGTACCCCGTTGCCATGGGCCAGCAGGGGCTTGGGCAAAGCCAGTCTCAAACATGTGCGTATTTCACGACCCGACAGTCCCCCAGACACTGCGGCGAGGACGTCAAGCACCCCTTCGCGCTCCTCTGCCAGAGGAATTCCGGGTACCAACATGCGTGCCCATAGTGCTCGCCGCTCACTTTCGCCAGGCAGTTCGAAACGGATGTGCTGAGAAATGCGGCTGACAAAGGCGCTGTCATAGTTGCGCGCAAAGTTAGTCGCAAAAATCACGATGCCAGTGTGCTTCTCCAACTCGATAAGCAGTGTGGAGCGCATGGCATTGACCTCGTTATCAATGCCCTGGGTGACCGACGACAAGCGTTTACCCAGCAAGGTATCGGCCTCGTCGAGGAACAACACGGCGTCTTCAGCACGCGCCGACTCGAACAACTGCGCAATATTCTTTGACGTATCGCCCATGAACTTGCTTTCTAGGTCGGCAATGCTGGCGCTGATAAGCCGTTTGCCGATACTCCCGGAAAATGCCTCGGCCGTAAGCGTCTTTCCCGTACCCGGCGCGCCATGAAAGTTCAGGATCGTGCCGCTGCCACAAGGGTCGACCTCAGCGAAGCCCCAGGTGACGTAGATGGTGTGATGGTGGTGAATTTTCACCAAGGCTTCATCGAGCTGTTGCTTGACCTGCGGCGAAAGCACTACGTCCCGCTCCAGTGTGAAGCGAGGCAATGTGCTTCGCGATGCGGACGCAGTCTTGGCGGGAGGTTCTTCGGTGGCGGCCAACAGTTCAGGCCGTAACTTCTGATAGAGATAGTCTCTGGAGGACACTGTAATCACCAGTCCATTGATTTGAGCTCTTGGGCTTTGCAGCCTTGCAAGAGAAGCTTGCGGAAGTCCGAAGGCAGTGTCTTCATTGAGCCGCTGGAAACCCATCGGCGCATCAGAAAGCTATCGGACAGCAGACGTCGAACTTGAAGATTTTTTGGATCAATTAAAAAGCCAGGCAATTAGCACATCACTCCCCGCCGGAGGCCGACTTGCGCCAGGTATCATTCTCTCGCTCCATCTGTTTGTACTTCAGATACAGATCAAAGCTCGCTTTGAGCACCACGGCCAAACCGATGGTAGCCAGCACGTTCTTCAGCATTTCGCATCCCTCTCTTGTGGTCTGTGCTCAGCCTACGAGCCGGTCGCGACAGATTGTGTCGGGGCCGAACAGCAGATTCCAAAGGCACGAAAAATACTCAACCTGGCGGTGATACTCAGTCGTCGTCCCCGATTTCCCCTTCCTGCCCCATCAATACGTGCTCAAGCCTGTCTGCCTGAGATGCGACCTGATGGGCAATGTGCATCAACTCTTCATCATTCAGATGTTGCACTGGATGACACGCACGCACGCTCAGCTCCTCGTCCTGGTCGACATGGAAGTCCACCAGATCGAATCGGCAATTGCGTCCAAGCGTGTGCTCCACCAGCGGTGACTGGCTGAACCGTTTGAACATCGCCAATTTTCTGGTCCATTTGTGATCGACAACCTTGGAGGTGAACACCACGTACTGGCCCTTGAACCCCCACCTTACCAATTGGTATCGCCCCTCCAGTTTGAAATGGAACTCAAGCCTCCACGTCGAAAGCCGCCTTACGCTCATGCGCTCAGTGTCGTGTACGAGTCTGTCTACCATCCCGTGGATGCGCGCGACCGTTTCCTCGGTGCGTTTGCTGGATGTAGAACTCGAGCCTGAGACACGCCGATAGACGTCGAGAATTTCGTCACCGACTAGAACACCGTCGCTGCCCGCATAATTTTCGGCGTTGTACTGCAAAGCGAATCGCTTGGTTTTTTCGGCTGTCGGCGCCAGCAACACCCGTCTGAAGGGGTCTGCTTGCAGGGTCTTGAGGAAGCGGACGCGGCCGATGGGGCTAAGGATATCGCCTGGTTCGTCGATATCGCGGGGTATCGTCGCGGCTACCAACAATTCAGCCATGCCAACAGCGCTGCGCACGGTAACGCTCGGCGTGTCGAAATCCGCCGTCGACAGATGCCAGCCGTCTCCAGCGTCCCTCACGAAAGCCTGCGGATCGCCAGTCAGATCTCTGAGCGTGGTTCCCAATTGGGTTTTGACATGCGCCAAACGCCGCGTCATGACACTGGCCTGATTGCTTATCGCCTCACTGCGGTCATCGCCCTGAAGGTCTTCGTCAGTGATTTCATAATGGCTGGTGAGAAAATCGAGGATCTGCGGCTTCACGGGCGCCTGGTCCACCAACTCCTCATGCAGCTCCACTTCGCGCTTGAACCGGGGTCCCTGGTGGCCCACGGCATGCAGCGTTTGAATGAATGCGTTCATGTTGGCCGCAGCCTGGCGTACCTGATAGAACTCCATGCTTTGACGGATGTGAGGAAAGCCCACCTGAATGAAGTGCTCAGCATAACGGTTACCGGCCGAGAGCATGCGCCGATGTGCCAATGAACCGACCCGGTCAACACGACCGACCTTTTGTTCCAGAGCGATGGGGCTGGAGGAGATACCGTAATGCACGACGCTGTCGCAGAAGGTATGCAGGTCTTCCCCTTCTTGAAAGACATCGGTGGATATCAGCACCCGTGGATAACCTGGCATGCGAAACAGCGTGGCAATCGCTGTCCGGCTGGCGCTGTTCTCACCGGTCGCTCCGCGAATCGGTGAAGTGGAACGGACCTGGGTGGCCAGGTACTTGGTCAGGCCACTGACCGGCCTTGAGTAGATCTCCGGAAAGTTGAGTTTGATCAACAAATCCAGGTTCAAGACGGTATCGCGCAATATCTGATAGCTGCTGAACGGGCTGTGGTTCGCTCGCTGAACGTCCAACAGCCCGACGAGTGCCTCGATGAACAGTCCGTCGGCGTCACCGTCCTTGCGAGCGTTCCTGAGCGAATACAGATCAATAAAAGGATGATCCACGCGGCACAGGGCACCCAGCAGCTCCTGATGGGTACTCAGTCTGCGTAACAGCCGATCAACAGCACCATTGTTCAAAGTGGCAAGTTGGGTGAATACCTCTGGGCTCCATTGGGGTGCAAGTACGGCAAGTTCGTCATGGCGCCGCAGGCTATCCCAGAGTGTTGAACGCTCCAGCTCACGGGCAAGAACTGAAGGATCAGCCAAGTCACAAGTGGCCTGAAACCCTTCGAACAACACATTCAACACGCACTTGGCGACTGTCGCGGCTGCATCGTCACGCGTTGCGACTGCCCGCAGATACGCATATTGAGCCAATCGATAACGTTGGCCGGGGCTGGCGACAGACTCGCTCTTGCCGATCACGCTCCAATCGATTTTCAACGACGTCATGGCGGGCATGCCCGGCAAAGATAACCAGTTAGCCTCGAACAATCGGCTCTGCAACAGCGTGCTACGGAAGTTGTGGGGCAACTGCCCCAGGCCCTTGATGCTGGCCAGCTCCGGATTCTGACCACGATAGAACCAGGTAAAGAAATTGTCGCTGCTTGCCGGTGCATCGAACACGTCAGCGACATCGTTTTCGATCAGGGAGTGACTACGTTCGACCGTGCGCGTTCGGTATAGCTGGTAACTTTTGACAACGGCATAGTCGCCGACGATGTAGCCACTAATCCAATCGTCGTAGGCTTCTTCGAGCTTGAACTTCAGCTCGGAAACGCTGCGCACACGGCGGACGAAAATCAATTGTTTCTTGCCTTCGACAAACGCCAGACGATGCGTCTGTTGACTCACACTGTCCATTTTTGGATGCGGTGGTCTGCGTTTGAAGGAGTTCTCGTAATCGTCCACCAGATATTCAACGACGCTGCGGTCTGCCGCATCCCGTAACGAATCGCCTTCGTCCGCGGCCTCATGACCATCGAACTCTACCGGCCGGTTTTTTTCGCCAGGCAGGTAACTCTCGAACGACGCCAGCATACCCAGCTCAAAACGATTAGAGCAGTTCTCCTGCAAGTGCTCGCTCACCTTCTTTTGCAGCAGAGCGGCGAACAATTTTTGCGCTACGGTCATCTTCACTTCCGCAGCCTCGCCGCTGCGATGCTCACGACGATACATGTTGCGGGTGTGAGCCACCTGATCAAGCGTGAGCGTGTTCAGGCGACGTACGAACAAGCGACTGAGCGCCGCGTGCATGTCGGGGTCGGCCGGATCGCCGCCCTCCGGCAGTGCCGCATACCCCTGGAAGCCGAACAACGCGAGTTGGTTGCGCAACTGTTCAAGATGGCGGTCGTAGGGTGTTGCCGACAGTAGCAAAAGGCGCTTGATACGCTTGTTGTCGCCCAGCAAGGTCGCCAACAAGCGATTACGGTCGCTGCTTTCACGGCCAGCACGCAGGTTGTGCGCTTCGTCCACTACCACCAGATCGAAGCGGGGCAACATCTCGCCCAACGCCTTCACCCAGACATCCTTGACCTGCCGCTTGAGTCCCCCAGGATTGCTTCTGCCGTCCATAGTGTTCAACTGCCTGACGATCTTCTCCAGAAGCTTGCGATGTTGAGGCATCAACTCCTCAAATCGCTGTGTCCAACGCAGCATGTCGGCTACGGTATTTCCCATTGCAAAGCTGAAGGCTGATGTGCAGATAAATAGATCGCGCTCGTTGCCACTCGCCACTGTCTGAACCACCTCAGACAAATTGTGACAGGCTCTGAACGGAGTGACCGGCTCCCCCCCCAGGCCTTTGACCGCCATATCCTCAAGCCGGTAGTTGCTATGTACAAACGCCCGATAGTCCTTGATCCATTTGTCGCGAACGTTGTTTTTTGGCAACAGATACAGGACACGCAAACCGGGGTTGAAATGCCGCATCAATGCAACGACACCGAGGCCGATGTAAGTCTTGCCCATCCCCACTTCATCGGCGAGGTACGCCACCTGATGGTCCGCGAGCTTGTTGTACAGGGCGACCGCGCCCAACAGTTGCTGCTCAGCCAATCCCTTGAGTTCAGGGTTGCCACCTGAAAAATCGATGACGGTCCCGGCCGTAGCTTTATTGATCCGCTGCATGAGAGACATCCTTCTTCCGTGAATTTGCAGGGGTCAAGGGACGTTGAAATTGAGTCCTGAACCATTCGAGAAAACGCGTACCTTCGGCCTCGTCGAGATGACACAACAGCTCGTCATTTTCCAGTTCAGCGATGAGTGCCTGTACGCGCCTGGTCAGGGTCGCGCAGCTGTGCTGCGGATATCGGGCCAACAAGCCTTGCATGCTGACCAGCGTCAAATAGCGCACAACCACCGTTTCCTCATCACCGCCCCCCGCTTCCACGCTTTCCAGCATGGCTTTCAAAGAGTCGGGCTGACAGCCAGCGAGGTAGTACGCGAGTTTTTTTGCGCTGTTCTCGTCTGCCGCCAGTGCAAGGGTGCGTTCCAATTGCCAGAACGCGCCATTGACCTGCGAGAACTCCGCGAAGAAGCTTTTGGCTTCACTCGCGTCCATCATTTCCGGCAGTTGTTCATCCGTCGAACCCAGTGTGGCACGGAGGTTAAGCATCTGTTGAGCCAGCTCACCGAACTGGCTGATTTTTTTGGTAAGGCGCATCTCGATGAACAAACGCAATAGACTTTGCAGGTCCATCGCCGGCAACTGGCTGGGACGACAGTAAATGTTGCGCTGCGTAACCATCAGGTAACGCTCCACGCACTCGGCACCTGACTGCCATCGCACCCTGACCAGAGAAGAGCGTTCCAGATGGTCGCGCAATGCAGGCAGCAACGCAGTGCCCGAAGTTGTCTGTGCGAAAACTATCGAGCCAAGGCTTGGCCTCGGGTTGTCCAGCAATGTCAGCTCACCGCTGATCGATTCCTGTGCTGTCACTTCCAGCCATTGACTGTCCCAGTCGTATGCCAGGCGCAAGACCGGCATTGCCAGTCCTTCCGAAGCTTCAGCGCTATGCAAATCCGAGTCTGGGGCAAACCCCGAAGGCAGGGCCGTCAAAGGCTCCAGCAACGACGGGAAATCGCCTCCTTGCAGAAGAAAACCAGCCTCGACATTTTCCCGGAATGCCTTGTGGCTGAAATTCACTGAACCCACAAACTGCCACGACCGCTTGCCGCGCCCTTGGAATATCTTTGCATGTACCCGGCGAAAGGGGGCCCCGATGACCTGGTGGCTATCGTTCCAGGCAGAGGCCCAGCCGCACCATTGATCGGTATTAAACGCGTCAAATACCCCAGGTTCGACAAGTGCCCGCTCCTCCTCATCCCGAGGCAGCAGCAAACGGACTGTCGAGAACAAGCTCATCAGTTTCTGAGTATCGCCACTGTCCGGTTTCTCGCCGAAGAAAGGACTGACGATTTCCAGCGTGGCTGCATTTTTGGCAGCGGGCAACGTATGTGGGCGCTGGCCAATGAAGTCGAGGAAAGCTAAACGGTTAGAAGCAGCCCCAGAGAAATAGAAGCTGCAATCGGGATCATCGGCGCTCGCCAACCATCCGGCCTGCACATTTACGATTTGATCCAGGACAGGGGTGGGCGCGGCTGCCTGAAAAAATCGCAGTGCACGGCGCATGGGTTCAAGAATATTGGCAGGCGCACGAGTCGCTTGCAGCTCGACAAAATGACCAACCTCGATGTTGTCCCACCACCCCGCCTTCGTCAGGTTGAACGACCCTGCCACCAGCAGAATCGTCGGTATCTGATCGCCCTTTTCCTGTAAAACCAATATTGCCATCTTGGCGTGTTGACACCCCCCGCCGATCCGCACGGGCAAATAATCGACTTCGAGGCGACTGCCTGCCGTGGGGTTGAATACATCCACGTCATGCACCACGGCAAAGCGCCTGCCCTTGTCCTGCATCAATGCCTGCAGCTGGACCGAGCGAATATCGCTCTGGCTTGAAAGTGCCTGATCGCCCAGTAGCAGCGGGATGACCTCAAGCTCAAAGAAGTCTGGCTCGAAACTGTAGGTTGTGAAAAAAGCCGAGGTCACTTCGCGTTCACCAATACAGGCCCGGAACGCGTCACTGATGGTGTGTGCTTTCATTGTTGACCTGCCTTGGCAATGGTCAGGAAGGAATGAAGAAAAAAACTGTAATCCCAGGTTTTTCCGCAGTGACTGGAAAGATCCTCAGGCAACCAGGCGCGATCCACGGGAACCCGAACCCTGAGTTTGTCTGCCTCCCAGTAAAGCCACGCGGCTCCACCTCTCTGGCCCATCACTGCGCTGTTCTGGATGACGATCTGCTCGATTACCGAAGAGGCATCGCCGCCGTTGGCAGCCTCTACGAGGCTCTGCAGGAACGATAGATGCGGCAACCCCGGCCTGCTCCAACCCAACGGTAGAAATGGCGCCGCGAGCCGTGGACTCAAGTCGTCGATCAAATCGCTGCGGCTGCGGCCTTTCTGGCTTTGCAACCAAGCAACAAGCGTATTGGCAAACACCAGCACCGGCTGCAGCAGCAAAATTTGCTTTAGAACATCCTGCAATTGGGGGTCGACACTCTGCTCGGTCAACGCCCACTGAATGAAATCGCGCACTGAAGATTTATCGCCAGGCAACAGGAGCCACACGTTAACCGCCTCGAACAACGCGACTTGCAGGGGGCCAGCCCCTTGGTAATTCAGCAGCGCCAGGACGATGTGCTTGCGTACGCTTTTGTCATTGAGCAGCGCGGCAAAGTCGGGCGCCAACAGGGACAGTTGCGCCCGGGTCACATTGTTCCGGCCGGCTAAATCCTCGAAGCGTTGCCACCGAGAGTCACCAAACACCTGCAACATAAGATCCGTGAGCGCCACACCTCGGTCAGTCAGTCGTCTTTCACTGCCTTTGATAAGACCCGCTGCCTGTAGTGCGGAGGAATACAGCCCCCACAGCCCATAGCTGAGTTGATTGCTGAGGATTTGCGCCTTCTTGTGTATGCCCAATTCCATCGAGTCGCGCTTGAGATTGGCGATAGCAAGCTGGCTTCCCAGTGGCCCTGCTTTAACAGAGTCATGAAGTCGCAGGTAAGCCGACAGTTGCTCGGCGCGTGCGTACCGCTGCTGGACATCTTCAAGGGGACGAGATTTCGTGCCTGTATGGGCATATCGGCAGGCCAGCAACGCGACCATGAAATGGCTCATGCGGCTGGTGACCGTTGTCAGGTTACCCACCGCCTTTCGCCCCACCGAGCTCCAGATGGACTCGATGGCCAAGGGATCTCGTGATCCTTTAGGACGTAGCCTGTTATCCAGCAGAGATAGAACGGTAAGCATGAAAACTCGATCCTTGAGAAGGCTGACGCCGGACTGAACAAGGTGTTCAAACCAGCAATATCACCAGGCACCGACAAGATGTGTCGTCTGCAGTGATCTGGCATCCAGTGGGTCGCCGAGAGCGGCAGGCAATATGACATCACTCAATACGCACGACAACCACGACACATCCTGACCACTGCTCGTCCTACCCTGCCGCCTCCACAGCATCAGGAGATCTAGCATGGGAACCCGATTAAACCCTTTCGCACACGGCAGCCGCCGCGCCGTTGACACCTGTGCGCTATCGCTGAAGTGGAGTTTCCAACTGCTGCTGGATCTGGGGGGACATCGCACCTTTATCAGCCGACACGGCCTCAATGATGAGGATCTGGCGCATGAACTGGGTCTGGCCAAATGGATAGACGGCGACAATTACAGTCCCGCACTTGCCTTGGCGACACTGCGCAAAGGCGCTCGTAGCTTCAACACCGATCCCCTGTATGCGCCCTACCCGGACAGCCTGGCGACCAATCTTGAGGCATTGGGAGAATTGTTGGGTTTGGCCGACGCAGAGCTCCAGGTGCTCGGTTTTTGCGTGCTGATGCACACCGATCCGACACTCAGTGATGCTACAGATCAGCTGGGGATGCTGGGACTCAACCGTGCAATAAAAGTGCTGTCAGTACTATTGGGCCTGCCGCTGCCGGAGGTCGAGGCCTGCCTAGCGCATAACAGCCCACTGATGCGCACCGGACTGCTGGAAATAAGCAACAACCACCGTTCCGTCATGGCGTTGAGTTCGATGTTGTCAGTTAGCAACCCGGATCTGCCTGGCCTCCTGCGCTTCAGCAAAGGCACGCCACTGGAGCTGTTCGCCTATGCGTTCCGTTTGAGTCCACCGGGCAGCTTGAGCTGGGAGCATTACAGTCATGTCAGACAGCCGCTGATGATCGCCGAACGCTACCTGAGCAAATCCTTGGCCCAAGGGCGTCAAGGTGTGAACATTCTGCTGTATGGCCCGCCTGGTACTGGAAAGACTCAACTCAGTCGTCTGATCGCTCACAGCCTGGGCAGCGCTCTTTATGAAGTCGCCTGCACTGACAGCCAAGGTGACCCGGTGTCCGCCAAGCAACGTCTGTGCTCCCTGCGCGCGGCCAACAGTGTGCTGCATTCTCAACGCGCCTTGCTCGTACTTGACGAGATCGAAGACATCTTCCAGACCGCCAGCGCAGACGCCAATAGTCGCTCGCAGAAAGGCTGGATCAATCGCATGCTGGAAGAAAATACGCTGCCGTGTTTCTGGCTGAGCAACAGCATAGAGGCTATCGACGCCGCCCATATACGACGCTTCGATATGGTGATCGAGGTGCCCAACCCGCCACTGGCACAACGCAAGCGGATGCTGCGCGAGTGTGGCGGTGGCAAATTGAGCGATCAGTTGATCGAACACCTCAGTGCACACGAGCGAATGACGCCTGCCGTGCTGGAGCGGGCAGTGCGCGTAGGACGCAGCGTGTCGCAGCGCGCCAGCAAGGCGCTGGATAACACTATTCGCTGCATTGTCGACGGCACGCTGAAAGCTCAAGGCTTCGAAAAACTTCAGCACACCGACGGTGCTTTGCCAGCGCTTTATTCTCCGGAGTGGATCAACGCCGACCTCCCACTGGACGGACTGGTTGACGGTTTGCGCTCTCATCCACAGGCACGGTTGTGTTTCTACGGGCCACCCGGCACTGGCAAAACCGCATTTGGCCACTGGCTGGCGCAGGAGCTGGGCAAGCCGCTGATGGTCAAGCGAGTCTCCGACCTCGTATCCCCTTACGTGGGAATGACTGAGCAGAACCTGGCGGGCGCCTTCGAGCTCGCGCAACGAGAAGACGCCGTACTCCTGCTAGATGAGGTCGACAGTTTTTTGCAGGACCGGCGCAAGGCGCGGCAAAGCTGGGAGGTCACTGCAGTCAATGAAATGCTCACGCAAATGGAAAGCTACCGAGGGCTGTTCATTGCCTCCACAAACCTGATCCTCGATCTGGATCAAGCCTCTCTGCGGCGCTTCGACCTTAAGGTGCATTTCGGCTACCTGGCAACCGCTCAGGCTCAGACATTGTTTGCCGCACATCTGAAGGCTCTGGCGCTCAAGGACCCACAAAACAGTGCTGCGACTCGCTTGCGCGGCGAGACATACCTGACTCCCGGTGACTTCGCGGCGGTCGCGCGCCGGGGGCGCTTCAAGCCATTCGCCAGCGCGGATGAATTGGCAGGCGCACTGCTTGCCGAGTGTCGATTGAAGTCCACTGGGCAGCAGCGCCCTATCGGTTTCATACATTAAACGGACTAAAGGTTGCCGGATTGTCGCCGATAGGCAGACAACCGGCTTATTCGCCAGCCAAAGGCCAGCTTCAACACTACAAGGATGATTCTCTTGCCTTCAGCCAAGACCCATAGCGCTTTGAGTCGTCAATGGGAGCTGTTGCAACAGCTGCCCAAACGCTCACCCGGTATCACAGTGAGTGAATTGCTGACTCGCCTGACGGCAACTGGCTACTCCATCAGCCGCCGTAGCATCGAGCGCGACCTGCGTGACCTGTCCCTGGTGTTTCCATTGCAGTGCAACGATGGTGGTACGCCCTTCGGTTGGTACTGGAAACCGGGCGTGAGCGTCGAGTTGCAGGGCATTACTCTGACTGAAGCCGTAAGTCTTGCGTTGGTCGAAGATGCAATCCGTCCACTGCTCCCGGGCAGCATGTTGAGCGTGCTGGAACCGCGCTTCGAGCATGCCCGGCAAAAACTCAAAGGCCTCGAAGACGGCAACCCCGCCGCGCGCTGGCCCGACAAAGTTGCGAGCGTTCGGCCGGATTTCAATCTCCGAGCTCCGGAAATCCAGGCAGAAACGTTGGAGGCACTGCAGCATGCCCTGATTAGCGAACAGCAAGTTCATTGTCAGTACTACTCGGCACATACCGACAAACTCAGTGTACTGACTCTCAACCCCCTGGCGATTGTCCAGCGGGGACTGATCACCTATCTGATCGCCACTGCCGCGCCGTATACCGATGTCCGTCAGTTCGCGGTGCATCGCTTTCGTGCGGTAACGGTGCTCGACACGCCATGCCAGGGGCTGGAGTCATTCGAGCTGCAAACCTACCTTGCCACCGACGCCCTGCAGTTCGGCAAACCCGAGAAAATCCGCTTCAAGGCTTGGGTGAGTGAACACCAGGCGCGTTTGATTCGAGAGACGCCACTGAGTAAAGACATGGCGCTCGAAGCATTGTCGGACGGTTATCAGGTGCAGGCCACCGTCAACAATACGTGGCAATTGCACTGGTGGATTCTGTCGTTGGGCGATTCTTTGGTCGTGCAGGAACCGGCAGCACTGCGCCAACAGGTAGGCGATACATTGCGCCGCGCCGCTGCGGCGTATGAGCCAGAAATTTAGCTTGTTTTAAGCAACCGACGCGACCGGCCTATTTTTGGTCGAATGCTCAACAAGGTAGAAACACATGCTTACACCTTCCATCCTGACTGACATCGCCAGCAATCTGCGTGATCTGGCCCGCTACGTCGAACGCACAACTATCGATAGCCTCCATGACGTATGCATTCCTTTCAGTGAGATCCGCAGCGGCTATCCCGCTCAAACGCTGGGAGCTCTGAAGACCTGGTCCTCTTCCAAAGCGCGCTACATCTATCAGTTTTCAGTTGAAGACGATGCATACAAAGAGCTCCACGGCGCATTTAAGGAAGCCAAGGAGACTCGGAAAAACGATCGGGCGTATTGCCGTCTCAATCCCGCGTCAGCACTGTTGTATGTTGGGAGCTCCTCCGACCTGGATTCGCGGATCAAACAACACCTGGGCTTCGGCAATAAAGGTACCTACGCCATGCAGCTCTGCCACTGGCTGCCAGAACACGAGGGAATGTTGCGCATTCAAGCCTGGCGATTCAGCAAAGAGATCGACGGTGCCGTCGTCCAGGCGATAGAAGATGGCTTGTGGGCCTCGAACAGACCCATGTTCGGCAGACAGGGCGCTCGTTAAGCAATTCGCTGACCGTCGAAGGCGTCCGCTATTTGTTTGCCTGAGCAAGCAACCGCGGCAGTATTTCTGCCGCTTTGCCGACGAGACTGAACTCCCTTTCTCCATGGACCGATTCTCGCTGCAGGTTGACATGCACAACTACAGCGCCATGTTCCCTGGCGATCCGGGGAATTTCCGCCGCTGGCTGCACCAGCCCCGAAGTCCCCACCGAAATCAGCAGATCGCAATCTTTGACGGCCGCCAGCGCATCACGCCATACCTGCTCCGGTAGCGACTCACCGAACCAGACCACGCCCGGCCGGACCTTGCCGTTGCAATGTCGGCAGCGTGGCGGATCGATTCTGCGTCCGTCTTCAGGTTCATTCAGCTGATCTGTGGTGCCCTCATACGGCCGGGCACACGCAAAGCAGCGCGGTGAGTGGAGGCTGCCGTGCAAATGAACCACTCCATGACAACCCGCACGCTCGTGTAAATCGTCGACATTCTGAGTTATGACCGTAAGCCTGGCGACTAGCCGAGCGAGTTCGGCAATAGCCAAATGGGCGGGGTTCGGTTTGGCGGTACGTACCTTTGAGCGTCGCCATTCATACCATCCCCACACCAGCGCCGAGTCGTTGCGAAATGCATCGGCAGTGGCCAACGCAGCTGGATCGAAACGCTCCCACAAACCGGTCAAGGCGTCGCGAAATGTCGGAATGCCGCTCTCGGCAGAAACGCCTGCGCCAGTAAATACGACCACATGAAAAGCATCACGTAAACGTTGCCCATGGAACTCGATCATGACTCCCCCTATCTACGTAACTGGGCAAACCATTCAGCCAACGTACGATCAATCAAATTGGCCGGTTGCCGGGTCAACGCTTCGTTTCCACATTTCTCACATCGATCGCACCAATCCCCCGGTCCAAGGGCATCGCTAAGTGGCACGACCGTTTTCTTCCAGCCACATTTGCCACAGACAGATGTGAAGGGTCTTGGTCTTATGGGCATGTCATTACTCCTCTGTCATGCTCGCTTTACGCCACAGGCAGCAAGGCTTGCAGAATTTCCACCTTGCGCTGTAGCTGTTCCACATGAGCCTTTTCCGCTCTCAGCGCCGATCTGAGCTCGCGATTTTCCTCGGCATGCCAATTCGAGCGCGTTTGACGCTCCTGCGTAGTGACATGCCAATAGCTGAGTAAACGCCAGGTTTTGCCGCATCGCGTGTACAGCGCAAGCAGCACTGAAAGGATCAGCCCCAGCATCGCCATCGATACCCAACTCTCAAAACCCATAGCATTTTTCTCCTGACGCAAACGCAGCTCCGGCAGCCAACCGGTACCAGTGCGTAGCCTTGGCAAAGTCTGGCGCCTGCCCATCCATTCCTTTTTCATGCAAACGCCCTAACGCCTGCGCCGCACACGTGACGCCGCGTTCATAGGCCTGCTCGTAGTAACTGGCCGCAAGGTCCTGGTTAACGCACATGCCTCGGCCGTACCAGGCTTGCTCGCCAAGATTGAATGCCGCCTCACCCGATCCCAACACATACGCGAGTTTGAACAACCGCCGAGCGAGGACGCTATCGAAAGGGACGCGACGACCGTTGATCCATAGCCAGCCAAGATCATTGAGCGCATCCGGGTCTGAGGCGAGCGCGTCATCGCGTAGCGAACGATAAAGAATGCGCAGCAACGCGGGATCGACCATGGTGACCAGGGGGCTCGCGGCCTTGATCGTGAGGTAGGCAAGATTGCCGTCGACAGGCGCTTTCAACACTCTCAAGGACGGCATGCCAATGTCTGCATCCGCAACGCATGGCGACCGCGACTCGACAAACCGCATGCTCTCGGCATCGGGTAACAGGGCATCCAGAAACTGGAATACTTTTTCATCAGGGCTCATTCGGACAGCCTTCCGGTTGATCATTCGATAGGGCTCATTATCGAAATGACAACGACATTTTGTGTCGTACACGCATCTCGACACATCCTGTCGCGGCTGATCACAACAATGAAGGCTCATCAATACAACCCAGAGCCAGCACTTATGAAAACCTACAGCGTCTTCATGCAACGCTCCATCGCCACTGCCGGCCCGCAAGCCAATTTCACCATCACCGTACAAGCAGTGAGCTCGGCCATGGCCAAGGTCACTGCCGAAGCCCAGTATCCCGGTTACAAGTGTTTCAACGCTCCCACTCAGGTTCGCTGACGTTTCTCCACCTGTGGATCCCTCCCCTCAACAAGTGATAGCTTATCGCCACACTGCGCGAGAATGCACTGAACTGAGTATCCCCGAATGCTCAAGCCTGAGCCTAATCCGTCGATACAGCCTCGATAACCAAGGCCAAGCGGACATCCTCTGCCCCAAGGAAACTCCTGGAATGGATTACCAGTCGCTCAAGACTCGCCACCACAACGAACGCAACGCCCACCACCCCAACCTCGCCTTACGTGTTCATCGAGCCCTGAGTTGGCTCAATCCTGGATAAGTCGCAAATATGGCGAGAACAGCGCCGTCGCTGACAAACGTGTCGACCACGACGCAATCCGTCGCACCTCGTTCGTACGGTAGCCGCCAGCCGCTAAATGTGTTTCGTCTTTAGGACGTTACAACAACTCACCGATAGCGGTGTGTTGAACCCTCAACGTTCACAAGGAGCGTCAACGTGTCTGAAATGCTCATCACGTTCGGTATGCAACTCGATGGTCAACGGGCAACCCGGGCGAGCAATCAGCTGGGCGCTTTGACGGTCGGGCCACAGGGATTTCTGGATATTCTGGAAACCCAACTGGGCCTGACAGCACGCCAGCCTTGCACGGCGCAGCGTACAGCGGAGTATCGGGATTGCCTGGCACACTGCAACAACGCACAGCGTTTCTACAACGCCAGTTTTTCCGCTGATGAGCTGGGTGTGTCCGCTGCATTGCTGGCTTGGCGAGATGACTTGTATCTGTACGGTTGGGATTGGCGCGTGGAGGCAGATGCCAGCCAACGCCTGAAGGACCTTACCGAGGTAGAGATGAAAGCCCGCGAGGTAGTCGCGCCATCGATTGGGCAACGCCTGCACAATGTTGCCGCGGCTCTGGCTGTGCGGCGACCACCGATCAAGAATGTGCTGCTGGCTGACGATTGGGAGGTGTACCCACTTGGTTGGCAAGCGGTGCTGCATCAACTCCCACACGAGCGCCTTGAGGTGCCCGAGGGCACGGCGCAAGGCTTCCTAGGCCAGTTGCAGACGCAACTGCGCAAGAGCATTGCCGGTGAGCGCGTGACACCGATGCCGTGGCAAGAGGACGGCACGGTAAAGGTAGTTCAGGCACAGACTCGAGTGTTGGCGGCGAGCTGGTTGAGCCGCTCGCTGGATGAAAGCGTGCAGACCTTGCTGGTGGCCGGTGCCGAAGGCGGCTGCCTTGATGGTCATTTAGTCGGTGCAAACCAAGCTCGCCATGGCCTGAATGGCAGCAGCGATTTGCGGCCGGCCCTGCAGGTATTGCCTTTGGCAATGGAGTTGCTTTGGGCGCCACTGAATTACCCAGCGCTATTACAGTTTCTGACCCATCCGATATGCCCGATTCGGCTGTTTGCCCGTCGACAGTTGGCGACCAAGGTATCGAGTATGCCGGGTATTGTCGGAGCCGAATGGGAAGCAGTCCTGGAGCGCATCGCAGAACACTACGGTGCCGAAGCGCCTCGTGTTCGGACATCCATTGGCGACTGGCTCGAAGCTCCCACGTTCAGTGTTGATGAAGGCGCGCCGCTGAGCGAAGTGCTGGTGCGTGTCCAACGCTTGCTGGCGTTCTTTCAACCGCGCCTGGGCCACGAAGAACCCGCACACAGCCTAGCTGCTCGGGCGGGTTATGCGCAGTGCGAAGCTGCTTTGGAAACACTAGAGACGCTTCAACTTCAAGGCGTCGAGCGGTTGCGTCCGCGGCAGTTGCAGCAGGTGATCGAACAGGCCACTGCGAGTGGCACGGATAATCCGTTACTGGCCGCCCAGGTCGGCGCTCATTCGACCGTTTCCCGCCCGGGGGCCGCCATTGAGAGCTCGGACACGGTGGTGTGGTGGAATCTGGCCATGCCGGCACTGCCTGCCATTTCGCCGTGGTCCAAGGCGGAACTGCTGCAACTCGCAAATGCAGGAGTGGCGCTGCCCGACGGTGGAACGCTGCTGGCTCAAGCGGCCCAAGACTGGCTACGGCCTTTGCTGGTCGCGAACCGCAATCTAACGCTGGTGCTGGCGCCGCCACACGAGGAAAGTCACCCACTTTGGCAGATGATCGAAACGGTTGCTCAGCACCCAAAAGTACATGCGCTGGAGGACCTTTTGTTTGCGCCCGGCCTCCTATTTCAGCCACAACCGTCGACCCCCCTACCAGTGCGCAAACGCTGGTGGAAGCTGCCGGCAGAAATGCCACTGGCTCTGCCAGAAAAAGCCTCTTTCTCGAGCCTCAACCTGCTGCTGTTCAACCCTTACCAATGGCTGCTGCAATACGGAGCCAAGATTCAGGCATCCAAGAGTCTCAGTCTGAACGACAGTTTTCTTCTGAACGGTTCGCTTGCTCACCGTTTAGCTGAACACTTTTTCAGCCGAGCCGACGCGCTGACCATGGACGCGGCAGCCTTCGCCGCGTGGTTCTCGACTCATTTCCCGCGCGTGGTGCGTGAAGAAGGGGCAGTGCTGTTGATGGAGGGGCGCGGTGCTGATCTGTCGACCCTGCGCCACCGAGTGTTGCGTGCAATGACCCAGCTGCGAGCACACTTTGCCAATGCCAATGTCCGCGTTGTAACCGCAGAGCAGGCGTTGGACGGGCAATTCGCTGGAGGCGCTCTGGCGGGTTCTGCCGACCTGGTACTGACTACAGAAGACGGGCATCGAGCCATCGTCGATATGAAGTGGGCCGGCGGCAAAAAATATCCCGAACAACTCAAAGCGAACCGCCATTTGCAACTGGCGATTTATGCCGAGTTGCTGCGTCAGGAGACCAATTCGTTGCCGTCCGTGGCGTATTTCATTCTGGAGTCCGCCCGCCTGCTGACACCGGATGACCGCGTATTTGCCGATTCGGAACGGGTGCCTGCCAATCCGCCAAGCACCACGCCCGAACTCTGGCAGAGCTTTACCGAGGCCTGGAAATGGCGTCAGGCGCAAATCACTGCGGGCGTCTTTGAAGTGGCACTGGAAAGCATTGAAGAGGACGAGGCTTCAACACCGCCCGAGAAAGCGATGCCAATGGAATACCTCAAGGAAGCCTACAACGACTACCTGGCCCTGGCCGGATGGGAGCAATGACAATGCCTAAGAACGCGCACATCACTTTTATCAGCGCAGGCGCCGGCAGCGGAAAAACTCACCGGCTCACAGAGATTCTGCACCAGGAATTGCTCAGTCAGCAGGTCCAACCTGCAGGCGTTATTGCCACCACCTTCACACGAAAAGCGGCGGCCGAACTTCGCGAGCGAGTACGCAGCCATTTGCTCAAAAAAGGTGAGATTGGCTTGGCGACCTCTATGGGGCAAGCCCGGATAGGCACTGTCAACAGCGTTTGCGGCCAATTGCTTGAGCGCTTCGCATTTGAAGCAGGCATGCCACCACAACAACGAGTCCTGGAAGAGAATCAGGCAAAAGTGCTGCTCAATCAGGCAGTAGATCGGGTCCTGCATGGTGAAAGCATGGACACCTTCCTTGCCATCGCACGCCGTCTGGGCTTAGAAGTCACTCATCAACAGGGCGACTATGCGAGCAATAACTGGCTCGATGAACTGCGCCGACTGTTAGATCAGCTACGCACCAACGACATCGACCTCGATCTGGCGCGTGGCTTTGCTGTCCGCAATGCCGAGGACATGCTTGAGCATTTTCCCACTGCGACCAAAACCGACTTGAGTGGTGAGCTCCTACGCATCATTCCTGATGTGCTTGGACAACTGATCGCTGCTAACAGCAAGATAAAGCTTACGGCGGACTATGTATCCCTGCTCATGGATTTCCACCGTGAGTTGCTGCAAGGCAACGCGCGCTGGAGTGCCTGGGCAAAGTTGGCCAAATCGGCCCCGGAAGCCAAGCTCAAGCCATTGGTTGCAAGCCTGACCGAAACGGTAGAGCGCTACGCAGAACACACGGACTTGCATCGCGATATCACGGTGTATCTGGAACAGGTGTTCACCTTGGCCATCGACGCATTGCACGTGTACGGCCAGAGCAAACTTGAGCTCGGCGTGCTGGACTTTGCCGACCAGGAACACGCATTGCTGAAACTGCTAGACAACCCCGCCGTGATTCAGGTGCTGGAGCAAGAACTTGATCTGGTCATGGTTGACGAGTTCCAGGACACCAGCCCGATGCAGTTGGCAGTCTTCCTGAAGCTTTCGCGCTTTGCCAAACGGGTTTACTGGGTAGGCGATATCAAGCAGGCCATTTATGGCTTCCGTGGCAGCGACTGTGCATTGATGCAGGCCATCCTCAACGCGTTACCCGAAATGGGCGGTGAGAAACAGGTGTTGCGCAACTCGTGGCGCTCACGACCGGAGCTGGTCGAGCTGGCGAACGAAGTGTTTGGCCCGGCGTTCTCCAGCAGCTTGCCGCCCGACGAAGTTCAGCTGATACCTACTCGAGCGGACCAACTGCCCGGGCCCGCCTTCGCCAATTGGTTACTCGATGGCAGCAATGCCGAGCAGCAGGTGAGTGCGTTGGCCGAAGGCATTGGCCAACTGGTGAAAAACCGGCATCAGGTATTCGATAAAACCAGCAAGGAAATCCGTGACGTCCAGCTGGGCGATATCACCGTACTTTGCTACTCCCACAGCAACGTCGCCAAAGTGGCCGCCGCCCTCGCTGCAGCGGGAATGCCCTGCTCCACTGCGCAGCCCGGCTTGCTGGCTACCGCAGAAGCAACCCTGGCGCTGGCGTGCTTGCGTCGCTTGAATGATCCCTTCGATACCCTGGCTACCGCGCAGATTGTTTCGCTGGCTGAGGCAGAAGAGCCGGAGAGCTGGGTTGCGGAGCGCCTGCGTTATTTGCATGCGGGTCATCCAAAAGCGCTGTGGCGCGAGCAAGACGTCGACGATTATCGGGCACACCCCTTGGTTGCGGCAGTGGCGCGGCTGCGCGCGGACCTTCCATTGCTGACGCCTGTGGAAGCGTTGCAGCGCTTAATCGCTGAGTGTGACTTACCCTCGCGCGTCACGAGTTGGTCGACCTCGCCAGCACAGGCTCAAAAGCGCATGGCCAACCTCGACGCAATAATCGACTTGGCGCAGCAATATGAGGACCTATGCCGAAATGGGCTGGGGGCTGCATCTATCTCCGGGCTGGTGCTCTGGTTGGGCGAAACAGCCAGCGCCAATAATGATGCATTGGCCACACCGGCGTTGGACGCCGTTCAGGTGATGACCCACCACGCCAGCAAAGGCCTGGAATGGCCAGTGGTCATCCTGATGGATTTGGCGCGCGATATTGGCGACCGTCTATGGTCCGTTTCTTCGCACTCCAATAGCGCGTTCGATCCGCACAAACCATTGCACGACCGCTTCATCCGCTACTGGCCTTGGCCTCTGGGCAAACAGCAGAAGGTCCCGCTGGCCGAGAAGTTCGAGCAGACCAGCCTGGCCCAAACGTGCCGAGAGGAAGCTGTTGAAGAAGCAAAACGCCTGCTCTACGTGAGCATGACCCGCGCCCGCGATCTGCTGGTGATTGCACGTTCCGGCAGAAAAACAACCGGGCAGTGGCTCGACTGCGTCCAGGCTCCGTGGCTGATGACAACCCCAGGCGAGCAGGTTCTACGTTTACCTAACGGAAAAACGCTGCCGGCCGACTGTCAAACACTTACCGCCGGCCATACGCCAGAACCTATCCCAGTTGCCGTGCAAAATCTGCATTGGTTTGCCCCACTGGTAGTTGCCGAGCCCCGTATGCAACTGAGCTTTCAACCGTCCAGTAGCGTCATCCGATCGGTGACAGGCGCCGGCGAAAAATGCCAAATCGGCACCCGCATTGCCTTGCAGGGCAGCCCGGAAATGAGTGCATTGGGGACCGCGATTCACGCCAGTCTGTGCCTCTCGTTCACCGATCCAAGCCGTCCCGTCGTCCTGGACGAAGTGCAGCGCCTGCTGCTGAGCCATGAAGTACATGAGCATGTGAGCGCCAGCCAGGTCATCAATCAGCTATTTGCCTTGCATGCCTGGATCGAGTCCCGGTGGCCGCAGGCTAGAACCATGGCCGAGTACCCGGTGCAACAGTTACTCACCTCGGGGCAGGTACTGAATGGACGGATTGACCTGTTGTTGGATACGAAAGATGGCTGGGTACTGATTGACCACAAATCCAATCCATCTCCCGAGGTGCATTGGGAGCGGCTGGCTCAAGAACATGCAGGCCAACTTGACGCGTATGCCCAAGCGATTGAGGCGGCATCTGGCAGGCCAGTGATAGAGGCCTGGATCTTCCTGCCTACGGCGGCCGGTGCGGTTCGCGTTTTTTAACAATGGGCGTGTTTCACCCGCGCATTGACGATCAATTCCGGCGGTCAGGATTCCTTCTGACCGCCTGACTCTAAGGAAAAAATCATGACGTTGTATGAATCAATTCTGCTGGAAACACGTAATGGTGCACTGAACGACCCTTTCGAGGTTCAGGAGCTGACCTCGGAGCGACGCCGGGTAATGTGCCCCGAGGGTAAGGAGCTGGTGGAAAAATATCGGATTGGTTTCGAGTTCTTCAAGAGGTCGGCGATTGGAACCAACATCGCCAATAATGCCCATGATGCACAGACTGGCGCGAACGGATTCCATGTTGGCCAAGGGGCCAAGGTCCAGTACGTGCGGGTAAAGCCCGGCGTATACACCGTAATGGGGATCGACGCGTAACGACTTAGCAGGCTTTTGGTTATCGGAATCACCGCCACTTTCCACGCCCCCGCCATACTCCCGGACAGCCCAAACGAGCCCGACCCATGACGATCAAACAAGCAAACGAAATAGACTCTGCTTACGAAAAAAAATACGACGAGTTCATCCAGCAGCACGATTTCCTGAAAACGGTATTCGGCCGTACTCCACTGGGAGACGACCTGGACACGCTGAAGGATAAAGTCAGTGATGCGCGATGGCTGAACGTCAAAGCCGGATGGTTATCGGACACCACCGATAAATTCGATCGCCTCGATTACTTCGTTGCCCGACTCAAGCAGGATTACCGCGGGAAGTTCATAAAAAGCCTGGCCGATGTACCCGATGACTTGAGAGAGGAATTCCCCGACGACGAAGCCGAGTTCCAAGCGTTCATGGCCGAGGAGCGCGAAACCTGTTACGCCGCCTACGATGAAATGACTCGCCTGCGATCGGATGCAGAGGAAGAGCTGGTGGCTAACGATTACTTCGACACGATCGGCTCGCAACCGAGCGACTACGAGCTCAGCCCCTACGAAGAAAAGTGCTTGCCGCCGCTGGTAGAAAATCTTGAAAGACTTTGGAGCAAGCATAAGGTAGCGGGGTTTGGCTTGATGTGTATGGCTAGCCATTTGGGTGATACGGATTATGATCTTAGTTTGACGCGGGCATTGATGTTCGATTGAAGCGGTGCCTCTGGAGGCATGAGCCAAAGCACTCGAGCTCGCAAACTGGTCAGGAGGAACGATTGTCGATCTAATACACCTTTACTTCGCCTGAATTGCAGCAGAATGACATTCGATGACTCAGATCATGCTGACCTAATTTCGTATCTCCCAAATTTTGCCGTTGGCGCGACGAAACCGGCTATAGCTTGGCTTAAGGTACAATTCTCCGCCAAATTCATACCTAAGACACCTCATGAAACTCCTCAACACCTACGACGACCGTGACGAAGCCAATGAGGCTGCTGAAAAGCTGACCGGCGATAAGCGCCTTGCCAGTGAGCGTGATGCTACCGTGGTCATTTACAACCTGTTCGGTGACCCAAGCTGGGGCAATTTCCATCGACTGGGCATGTACAACCTGGGCGAACTGAAAACACTTCTAGATCGTCGCGCCAGTTGGCAGCCGATCGATCAGACACGGCACGCCGAGATCATTGCCACACTGCAGAGCGTTGCCAAGAACTACGGCTTAGTAGTGCCTCAGCACTGGCTATAAGGTCAGTGCCCATAGTAAGTCTGCTTTCGACGCTAAGGATAGCTTCAGTCCTTCACGACTAACACCGTCATTGGCATGACACGAAACAGTTCAACGTCTCTATCAACAGAGTATCTCTGGCTGAGTTCACGATCAATTTCCTTCTGAGATAGGCACTCAGAAAACTTCAGCTCCCGCACAAAATCCTCATCCAACAACACAGCTAAGTGCTCGACGTTGCCAGCAAGAATCATTCGAATCTCATTGATCAGGGTCTCGGTTGAATACACATGCCTGAAATTCAAGCTTTCATTGTCTACAATAATTTTGTCGGCCTGATCATCAAGCACATCCTTTATCGCTGAGTTCAACAGCTTGCCCGCGAAGTTCCACCAGGTCGCATTGCCATCGGCATCAAAGATCAGGGTCGTTTTGCCTGACTCAATCCATCCGTACTGATCCCTGAGATCGACAAGCAGCCCCTGTGCCCTGGACGACAGCCCATCTGGGATTACCTCGGAGACCAAAACCTCGGCAATCGCACGACAAAGCTCATACTTCAATGGCTGCGCATCACTGACCCATTGCGATTTTCCACGCGCGTCTGAAGGCTCGACGAAAGCCTTTTTGCGCGGCCAGTCGATATAGATCGTTTGCCAACTACGTCCACCCAACGTCAATAGGGCTGGTCCGTTGTCGCGGACTGCAAAGGTAAGCTGATGCACCTCGCCAAGTTCCTGCTTACCCCAGAAAACTTTGACCATGGGCGGAGTAGTAAATACCGAGAAAATCTCCATGAAGTTCTTCTCGCCAAACGCTCTCTCCCCAGCCTTACCGATGCCGATCAGGCCCTCATCAGAGTGTAATATCGCGGCTCCAAGCATGTAGCTGATCACGCCGGCACGATCCTCTGGCGCTACGTCAGCAAAGCCTGGCATGCGCCCTAACCACTGATCTACATCGGCAGCGATGATGCCTTTTTCCTGAAGCGCCAAAGCCATCGTTTGCTGCGCATAAATGTGCATTGGCCTTGCAGGTGGTTCGATAGGTTCGACATACCCGTTGCGCCAAAGCTGCAACAACGCCAACGCCCGCAGAAATGCATCTTGCTTGGTAGCCAGAAACAGGCAATTTCGAGAACTTCCCCCGCGACGGCCGGTTCGGCCAATTCGCTGCAGGAACGAAGCGACGGTGTACGGCGCATCAATCTGGATAACCCGATCAAGGTCTCCCACATCAATGCCCAACTCCAGCGTAGACGTAGAAACAATCACACAGTCGTTGCCTTGGGAAAACGCCTCTTCGGCCGCCCTCCTTTCTTCCAGACTCAATGAGCTATGGGATATGTAGGTCGCCACCCCGAGGCCACGCAGCTCTACCGCGAGTTCCTCGACCTTTGAGCGACTGTCTACGAAAACGAGACGCTTCTCTCCTTTATGCAATCTCGAAATCACAACGGCCGCATTCTTCAGCGCCCCCACCCAGTCAACCTGCACATCGGGAATCACGTTGTTTTCAGCAGGAGGGTTGATCACGCTACGCCGCGCACTACAGCCACCAGCGAGCCAGTCACAGAGCTCTTCGGGATTGCCAACAGTAGCGGAGAGCCCCAATCGCTGAAGCTCCCGCCCCGCCAGCACACTGATTCGCTCAAGGACGGACAGCAAGTGCCAACCGCGATCATCCCCAGCGAAAGCATGCACTTCATCAATGATCACCGTTCGCACATTGGCAAACAACTGCTGATGATCAACCTTGCTGGAAACCAGCATGACTTCTAGCGACTCTGGGGTTGTCAGCAGAATGTCAGGGGGCGATGCAACAATCTTGGCTTTTCGCGCAGCGCTAATATCGCCATGCCACAGGGCGACGCTGCGACCAAGGAGATGCCCGTAGTAACTCAGCCGTTGCTCTAGGTTATTGAGCAGCGCCTTGATCGGGCAGACATAGAGCACCGATAGCCCTTCCCAGCTTTCACTGAGCATGCGTGAAAAGACTGGGAAGCTTGCCGCTTCGGTTTTGCCGCCTGCCGTCGGAGCCAGCAAGATCGCATGCTCGCCATCCAGAACGGGCTGGATGGTTGACTCCTGCAGCGGCCGCAAACCGTTCCAGCCGAGAGAGTTGACGATATGGTGTTGCAAAGCAGGATGGAGCTTGTCGAACTCACTCATGCGGCAAAGCTCCGCTCAAACAGCTCAAAGATCGAGCTCTATATCATCAACTGAGGTTGCCGCACTGTTAGCCCGCTCGACCGCTGTCAGCTCGGTATCCGAGATGGTCAGTGCGTAATGCTGCCTCGGATTAAAGTCCTCGAACTGATCAATGCGATCTAGGACCTCACCCACCAGCTTCTTCAGGAAAATCCGCGGCGCGATTCCGACCTTGCCTCCCAGCTTGCCAGTCACTGCTCTTGCCAGTTCAGCAATGTAGTCATCATCAGCAAGCCGGAGAATGCGCTCTGCCATAGCGCTGTTCTCGGCATACAGGTTGCGCACCTTACCGCCGACCTCTTCCAAGGATTCACGGCTGAAGCCACGAAGGCGAATTTGTACTGCCCGAGGATTATCGAAGCGAGCATCAGTGGTGAAGTCCACAGCCAGACGCTGAGCCAGGGGCGACAAGCGCTGGACCCCCATAGGTCCTTCGAAAAAAGCAGGCGTTCCAGTGATCACCAAATACAAACCAGGGAAGCGGCCCGAATCTACCTCGTCCATCAACTGGCGTAAGGCGTTCAGACTTTTGTCACGCACGTCTCCACGCATACGCTGCAGCGTTTCAACTTCATCAAGCACCAACAACAGCCCTGGGTGCCCGGAGTCATTCAGGATGGTCAGCACACCCTGCAAGAAACTCAATGCACCGAAATGGTCGATATCGCCCTTGATCATCGCGTAGCGTTTGACTGCAGCGGCAATGTTCGGCTGCCCCGCCATCCAGGCCAATAGGCCGTTGGCGATCTCCTCCTCACCCTCAAGAAGAGCCCGGCGATAGGCCCGCAGGGTCAGGGCAAAAGCCGGAGCAGAACGTACTACTTCGCCTAGGCGCTTCTCCATCAGCACATCAGTCGCATTGATCAGGGCTTCGGAATCATTCGGATCAATGTCGTGCTGGGCCAATACATCCTCTTCCAAGGTATAAAACCAAGACTCGACGATATTCTGGAAAGCACCGGAGGGCATGTCGGGTGTAGTCAGGCGCTCCATAAGCCGGCGATAGACGGTCTCAAGCCGGTGCAATGGCGTCTCCGTTTCGGAGATTTGTACTTCGGCACAGGCAAAGCCTAATCGGTGCGCCTTTTCACGCAGCCACCGTGAGGCAAAGGTTTTACCGCTACCGTACTCCCCACGTATGGCCTTGAAAATGGCCCCACCCCGGCTGACCTTTTCCAACTCCTCGTCAAAAGCGCGCTCAAAGGACTGCAAGCCAACAGCCAAAGCATCCAGTCCGTACTGCGGCACAGTCCCCCGGCGCAGTGCGTCTAGAATATCCTGACGTCGTTGCTTGCTGATCGACATGTCTACACCCTGTAGTTATTGAATTTCAAATTGCTTCTTAAGGTCCGCTACATTCAGCCGGATCGTCTGCGAATCACGCTCAACTGAAAGAATCGGATAGCCATCCACATTGAGCAGCTTCTGTGCTCCTGCAAGGAAACCACGAATCCTCAGTTTTGGAATCAGCAACTCAGAACACATCACAGCTTCCATGACCTGCCAGTGATGTTTTTCCAGCAACTTAAGCAGCCCCTGCATATGTTCGTCACTAATCGCCGTTCGACCTGCCCGCTCTCGCACATGACGGTAGACAGACGAACTGAGTAACAGACCAATCCAATCGCCACTAGCAGCCTGCGAGGCGCTCTTGCTCGCTGATAGCATCGGAGCTCCAAAGCCGAACATATCGTCGATCACTTCATCAGCCGCCTGCTTCTTTCCAGCAGCTTTCTTGACAGGCACATTGACAGAAACGAGCGATAATTCCACAGATGCACTCAGAGTCTCGGCGTTAGACGCCATAGGTGAGTACCACCAATCAGGAAGTCGACGAGGGACCTCGCGCCAACCGTCAGGGACCTGACGGGTAGCAGCATTGATGTACACCCCCAGCGGTATCACCACTTCCTGCAGAGAACCGCCACCGTGATAACCATGATTCTTGGCTCGGGTATAGCGCAAGCGCTCAGACCAAGGCAGGATCACCTGCTTGCCAGCAGTAACCACTCGCTCGCCTGATACCAGAATTTCCAGCTCGGATGGAGCAATGCCAGGAACTACCGGGTGGTAGCGCTCACCGTTATCGTCTGCAGACTGCTGGTAAACCGAGTCATGGTCCAACACATGCCCATGATCGCTGGTAACAATCACTACGCGGCCAGCCTCCCGAGCAGCCTCCATCACATGGCGAAACAAGGCCACTGTTTCAAACGACCAGTCCACCTTGACTTGCGAGCTGCTGGACAGCTGATCATCAATTGCGTTGATCACCACCGCCAAGATCCGGTGCTCTGTACCCGCTATCACCCCCCTGACGCTGCTGTGCAAGCTGCCGGATCCAGACTGCGACAAATCCTGTTTGTGATAGACCTGCGGCGGAAATTTGGTAGATGCCAGTTTTTTCAGCTGCGAATGACCACTGAAAGCCTTCTTCTCATCATTGGCGTTACCTTCGCAAAGCGCACCGGACAACAGCGAAGAACGGCTGACCTGGGTAACTGTTGGAAGTGCTGCTACCAGACAGGCATCGCCCTGGGTCTCAATCGGTTGCAACTCCAGCCAGTTATTACGGACCAAGTCTTCACTCAGTTGGCGGTAAACCGCCTCACTCATCCCGTCCAGCACTAGAAGCAACACTTGCCCTTTTTCTGCCAGCGGCGCGACCAGGTTATCCAAGGCGCGCTCAACAGGGATAAGTCGAGCCGGCAAATGATCACCACGAGCAATGGTTCCCAACTGCTGACCAAAGGCCTGATTTTGCCGCTCCCGATACCGCCCAACTTGCCCGGAAAGTTTCTGGTACACGGAGTTCAAAGCATCATGAGCGTCACCCGCCCAGATCTCGGCTCGCGCCCAGTCGCAAAAACCTCCTTGATCAATGTAATCGGTGATCAAGCTGACGGCAGTTCCCTCAGCAGCTGGCGTACGTTTTAGCCAGCGGAGCAACCGCATGGCCATGTTCGCCCGCGCAACAGTCTCGCTATATCGGTCCAATCCCGAGAGGCAATGCATCTCCATCTGCTGCAAAGCAGACTCTGCATCCATGCAGTCACCCCCATCGAGGGCTTGATCCAGAGCGACAGCAAAAGCGTTAAAGCGTGTCTGCAGCCCACAAGGCAGCAACGCCGAATGCTCAGCAGCTGCCTGCATATCCAAGCTCGCAAGGATCTGCTCCGTTTTTGACAAGTAGCGTGCATAGCTGGGGAAACCAAGCGCACCGATCCAATGCTTCACCAGAGCAACAGCCACTTCACCCAGTGGCTGCAACATGCGGAACTCGATCTTCTTCCCGCCCAAATAACGCTCACGGAATATTCCGCGACTGATGTGCAGTTGGCTCACATCCAATACATGCAACCGTTCAATATCCGAAGAAAACAATACGGAACAGGCCAGGGCCACAGGAAGGAGATCACTGCCCTGATCATTCAACAGCAGCGTAGACACCACCTCATGGGTTTCCGGTAAACCACGGGCCAACCAATCGCCAAGGTTGTCCCGAATATCGCCTGGCAATGCCGTAAGCAACGCGCTCGCATCTACCTTGGTGCTCCAGCTCAGCACCGACTGCAGATCTAGCGTCGCTTCTTGATAGTTCAGATGGGCCATAGCGATAGCGCGCCACGCTGTCTCCTCATCAAGAACTTCACCAAAGCTGATTTTCCCTTGGTAACGCTCGACACCATTAAGCATTGCTTCAGCTACCCACCGGCCATGCTTGCGCGTCAGACGTGGATCTATATCCCTGACACGAATTAATTGCTGCAAGGTCTTCCAAGGACTTATCCGCTGGGGCTCGTTCCTCCAGAGCCTGGCCAGTACATCCATTGCAAGCTTTGTCTCAGCAAAGCCAGACAGAAGCACTAGACGCTCAGAAGGATCTTTTCGATCCTGGTGGTGCTTGACCAGCGCCTCGCGCATCGCCAGTTCAGACACGCAGTACACAGCCCGGACCCTACGCCCTTCAACGACTTGCTCAACAACCTGCGTCGTCAACGGATTGGTCCACACCAATGCAATGCAGTCGGCCTCCGCATCACGCTGAAAAACCGCCTGCAGCTGAGTCAGCACTGGCATTGGCAATGCCGCGTTCGCCTGCATGATCGACATCACCTCAGTCCTCAGCCCCGTCCATGCGCACAATGCTGTAACTCACATCAAGCACATAGCCGTCCTTCAATTTGCTATCAATCTCGGCGAACAAACTGCGCGCTTGCTTGCTGTTTAAACCGCTCTGCTGAACCTGTTCCAGAACCTTTCTACCGCCAACAGTCTTGCTAGTGTCCACAGGCGGGGTTCCCGGTTCTGGATTAGCCGGCGGAACGTTGCGTGTCAGCTGTGCGGTAGCATCAGCCTGTGCCTGACGTAGCGCCTGCGCCAACGCTGTAACCAGCTCATCAGCGGCCAACGTAGCACTGACACGCTGCTTAATCTGTAGCGCCTCGGTACCGCCTGACTTCCACACGGTCTCCAGCAGTTGCCAGTTATTGTCCTGGATCGCCTGGGTCACGCTGGCCGCACTGACGATACTTTTCGCCAGCGCCATAGCGTTAGTCGGCGGCTGGATACTGGCCAGCGCAGCAATCAACTGTGCACCTTGCTTAGCTTGTAGTGCCTTCAGCAGGCTGACGGCATACTCAGCGTTACGCAGACGATTGCATTGCGAACTCTGGTTAACCCGGTTCAGTGCACCTCTGACCTCAGTAACCAGCTCCTCACAATGTCCAAGCTCGCGTTTGACCTCGTCCAGCACATCCTTTTCCAGTGCATTCTGATGGTTGGCTGTGCGCAGCTTGTTGGGCGTCAGGCCAAAGATGGCCGACGCGTTATCCACGCCCTGCTTCCAGATGCTCGGCTCCGCCAGGTCCTGCTTGATCAGCACTAGATTATCCGGCATATCCTTGAGCGTCGGCTCATAGTCCTGGCCGTGCATCGTGAAGGCATATTGGCCGTGCTCGGCAAACACCATGATGAGCAGGTTCTGCACGATATCCGGCAGGCCTTTCGGCGTCGGCTGATCAATGGCGTAGCGCAGACGCTTCGCCGTCACTGGATCACCCGCATACTCATCCTTGGCCAGCTCACGTGTCATTTGCTTCGGCCAGTCATCCTTGAAGATGAAGTGCCGCTCGTGCATTTCACCAAGCTTCAGCGGCTGGGCAATCGAGCGCATAATTGAGCGTAGCGGCGTGTCTATATCAATCCGGCCATTGCTAGCGTGTACAGCCCGGCGCAGCTGCTCCATCACCTTGCCCAGATCAACCAGCCTGACTTCACCATCAAACTCGGGATGATCCGGATACTGGAAGGTTAAAGCCTGGGTAAGCAAATGCTCAAAGGCCGCTCGCAAGTTGCTGCCGACCGGTAGCTGCGGAGTAAATCCCGGCTCCAGTGAATAAACCTGGCTCTCCAATGTTACCGAGTCATCCAGCGTGCCTGGGATGGGCTGCGCAGCTCCAAAAGCGCCCATCAGATAATCGCGAATGCGCTGGCGCAGCTGGCTGCGCTGGTTATCGAGAAGAGTACGGGCCTGTGCCCGCTCCAAAGGGCTCAGGTGCTTACTAAAGGAGACAAAACGGTCCTCGCTTTTGAGTACGTGTTCAAGCGTCACCAAAGTGCCCAAATCGCGCTGCGCCGACTGGCTGAGAAAGTACGGCAACCAACACAAGGTCTGTGTGGCATTGCCGGTTGCCTCGTACTCCTGGATACGTGCCCTGTCACTCGCAGGTGAATGGTTACCCTGGTCGAACGGAAAATCGACCAGCACCTTCCAGTCATCACCACGAGCTTCGAAGGTGGTGAAGTCGGAAATCTCCCGAATGTTCTGGAACATCACCTCGACTGTACGACGAGTGCCGCGCCACGAGAACGGATGCTCGATAAACAGTTGGTTGTCGTCCTGTACGCCAAAGGCCTCAAACAGCAGATCCTTGATCAGTTTGCGCCGTGCACCATCGTTGTCGTGGATCTTAGCCTGCTCAAGAATGCTCTCGGTATCTACGCCAGAAAGCTGAATAGCAATGACTGGATTCGAGTCATCGCTGATCTTGATTTCACCGACCCGTCCCGCCCATTTACGGCACTTCTGCAATACAGCCTGCGCTTCACGGCCAGGAATCGGTGACTTGATGGTGCCATGGTTTAACGCCGCCAACTTGTTGGCCGTGAGCTGCTTGAAGCACTCAACTTCCGGTACCAGCGCCGACAGCAGCAGGGTCTTGATCAGGCGCATGTCGTTGGTAAAGGCTCGACGACCTGAGTCATTGACTGACAGCTCCTGCAACTGATCGAGCTTCAGGTTGTGCTCTTCCTCCAACAACGGCACCAGCTTGCGCTCCAGCAGATGGCGAGCATTGTCGAAATGCATGCGCATTACTTCCGAAAATGGCTCAGCCTCAGACGCAATCACGTCGTACAAATCACCGACGGGGATGCAGCCCCCCAGCTCCAGACTTTCGCGCTGATCAACTAACAGCATTAGCATGACCTTGAGCGCCGTGCGCTCGCGCTGCAACGCTGACGACAGCGCAACCAGAGCCTGCACCAAGGCCGGGCTGAACGGATAGAGCGAGCGGAACATATCGCGGTCGCCCTGGTTGGTCAGCAGAATTTCCTGCACTTCACTGCGCAGCCCCGCATCCATAGCTGCAAAGGCACTGTCGATCTCCGCCTTGGCTGCGGCGTTGATTGGCTTGAGCAAGCGACGCTCAGCGATGACCGGCAGGTTGCGATCTTCCAGGGTGATGGTGTGGAAGCGGCCATCCCAGTATTTGAGCGAGTCACTCAGCGCCTGCTGCTCGGCACCGTTGTACTGATCCCCCACAAACTCGCGCAGATCACGTTGACGGGCAATAAAGCTGGCCACGGGCAACGCACGCTGCTCACTGGCTTCGACCAGCTTCACTACCTTCTGAATGTTGTTGGCGATAAAGCGCTGGTCAGACAGGTGACTGGCCAACCAGAGAATTAGCTCATCGAGGAACAGGATGATCGCATCATAACCCAGTGCCTTGGCATGCTCGGTCATGATGCGCAGGCCCTCATCGAAGTCGACATAACCGCCGTATTCGCTGTTGGCCATATCCGCCATGGAGCTATAAAAGGTGCCGATCAAGTCGCCTACCAGCCGGGACTTGTCGTCCGCGCCTGCCTGATCATTGAGCACCGCATCAAAGCTGGCCGCATCCCAACCAGTCGACAGATCGCCCCAGCCATCATTCTCGGCCGCGGCCGCCCCCTTGTTCAACGTGGCAAAGAAGGCCTCATGCCCCATATTACCGCGCAGTTGCCGGGCATCACGGAACAAGCGATCACTCATGTAGAAACCGGGCACCGGCGCCTCCGGGTGCAGGTGTTTGATATGGCGAGCATAGCCCCCCAGCACACCGGCCTCGATGCTGGCAGCGCCGATCATGTGATACGGCACCAGCAGGATATTGGTTTGCTGCAGCCACTCATCGTGCTTGGCTACGGCAGGCGCCAGCTCGTTGATCGCCCGGGCTTGGGGATGCCCCTGTAGAAGCAGGTGCAGCACGGCCATAAAGTGCGACTTACCGCTACCAAAGCTGCCATGTAGGTAGGCACCCTTCTGCCGGTTCTGGTTACCTACCACAGTGCTTTTAATAAAGCTCAGGGCATCGTCGAACGACCGCTGCAGCTGCGGCGTAACCACATACTGCTCTAGCGTTTGACTGATAGCAGCCTCAGCCAAACCGCTAGACAGGTTAAGGACGAAATCACCCCGCTGAACCTTTTCTGGGATTTCAATCAGCTCTTTAATCAATGTCATGCTTTAAACCCCAGAATCAATTCTGCTCGCCACTGTTTTCGTGCGAACACCGCGTTTGCTTGCAACAGCAGCCGGCCGCCAGCTCAATAGGTCAGCCCGAACAATCTCCAGATTACGCAGTTCCTCAAGGAGGAAGCCTTCGTAGTAATCGCCCATGCGCTCGCCAAACTCCGGATCTACCTCGTTGTGCCACTGCTTCAACCAGGGAATCAGCTCATCAAACGCTACCAGCATCGGCATCAGGCGTTCAGTTTCCCACCCCTCGCCGTCTTTGCGATCCAGATACCAGGCAGCAATGGCCTGAGCCCGCTGCAGATGGTTCAAACCAGCCCAGCCGATAACTAGCGTGCTATCGCCGCCTTTTTCACAGCCAGGCAACGAGAAGAAGCGCTCTTTAGGCACATCCAGCTTGCCGCGCAGACTCCAGTAGGACGGTTTGCGGAAGTCCACCGGTTTGTATAGCGGCGGCACTGGAATATCGCCCACCTGCGCCTCCTTCTCCAGCTCGGCCCGGGCTTTGGCCAGTTTCCACGCAGCCTTCCTCTCAGGATCCTGGGCGTCTTCAGTCGACAGCGACCGCACCACGCCATGACGGGCGTCGATGGCATCTTCCTGCCGCTGCTTGTCCCAGGTTTCCTGCCAGGCGCGTAACTTGGGCACGACGTCGGCCTTCAGGCGGGCGGCGGCCATCTGCGGCACGTTATCGGCATTTACCAGTTCGCACACGAGCGCCTGCAGATCGACCAATTCGCTGCCGCAATATATCTCGGCCACCCGTAGCGCATCGATATCACGGCGTAAGCGGTCGGCCAGTTGAGCGCAAGTCTGCAGCTCGGGGGACTGGCAAGCTTGTTCGCAGCGAGTCAGTAACCACTCGCGGGAGGCGACGTGCAGGCGGGCTTCCCAGTTGTCGCGGTTCCAGCGGCGCTTGTATTCCGACTGCTCCACCAGCGCAACCCACCGGTTCTGCTCGATGACCTGCAAGCGACGTTCGAGCAGCGCACGGTACTCCGCCGGCCAGTGGGCAGGAATCTCGGTGATCGGCGTGCTACCGTGGCGATCAAACCAAGTCGATTCCACCTCGCCAGCAGCAATACGGCGGGCCAAATGGATCTCGAAGGCGCGCTCACCCGGCCTGACTGCAGGGACTTTGCCTGGGTAGCAGATGGTTGCATCAGTCAGGCCGTACAAGGAATAGACGTACCAATCCAGCTCTTCCTGCAACGCGACCATAGTTGCAGAAATATGATTCTCTTTAGACCGAGTCGCATCCAGCAGGCTTTTTAGATCTTCGGAGGCATGATTTAAGCAAGCAGCGGGAGAGATATCAGACAGTTGCGCTCCCAATCTATCCAGCGAGCCTGCAAACAACGCGAGAGTGTCATCCGGGCTATCGACAACAGGAAACCCTTTCAGTCCGGTTCCGGTGTATTCATAGAACTGCTCCCACTCTTCACTAGCCAGCCCCCCACCGATACCGCCCCCCCTTTATTATGGAAGACCTGCTTCATCCAGAAGCAGGCCGCAGAACTGTTCAACAACCCCAATAGTGAAAAATGATCGGCCTCTGTTACCCCTAGAGGGAGCTTAATAACTGGAGCTGACTGCTTGAAAACCTTTGCACCACGATCCAGAACGAAGTGGTTGTGGGTTGATACAAAAGCAAACCCTATTGATAACGGCTGTTTGTTTCTTTCTACTGGTATCTGATGATATTCAGCATAGTGGCGCCCTGCATCTTTGTAGTTCAGCTTACCGAAGGTGTTTCTTGCCCATAATTGGCCCCTAAGTGGCCAAAGATACTTTTCCTGTTCCGGGTCAACCTCCAGAGCAACTTCAGCGCTGTAGGGATAAAGCACTGTTGTCGCTGATCGCAAAGCCCAATCCCTGACCAAATCACCCTCTACTAGTGGGCGCATACGCTGTGGAAATCGGCAAGCGTTCAACTTGCAAGTAGGTACGCCGAAAGCCTCATCCTCTCCAAGAATCGCGCCAAAACCGATGGCCGTCACCTTCGTAGACAAAGGGACATGTTCCCCTTCAATCAGAGCTTTCAAGTCAGTAGCGCCACCACCGCCAACACTCCAGGGGTGGCTGGAAAAGGATTGACGTAGCTGGTCAACGACACTGATGTAGTCGTTCTCGCTTCCGACCTTTGGGAGTAAGTCAACAACTGAAGACCACACCTTGCCAAACGCAGCATTCTCGGGAATTCCGGGCTCACCGCGAATGCCCAAGACTGCACGGACAATATCGGTTTTAGGAACCTGATTGCGGGCGAATAGGATTACGGTAGGCGTACCATGTCCCGGAATATAGGCTCCAGAGGTGTCGATGACGTGAGTCAGGTCCTTGCGGGGCAGATAATCTTCAATCAGTTTTTTTCCGAACTCTCGTTTCATGAAGCTGTTTGCGGTAATCATCCCCATAAAGCCAGCAGGCTGATTACCCTCAGGCGACAGGGTTAGATCAAAGAAACGCTCGGTAAAAGGAGCCCCAAGTGAGTATTTACGGTGGCACGTGGGATATTTGTCCCGGTATGCCTGATTAAGCGCCTTATCTTTGACTGTTATGTAAGGCGGGTTGCCCACCACTACGTGATAGCGCTGCCCAAGAATCCTTTCGAGCTTTTCAGGATCCTCAACTTCGTATACGTGCTTTTTTTCTTCATCCAGCAAGCCACCCTGGATACCCTGACCTTGCCACTCAAAACGCCGACCGTGCAACAGCGAGTCACCACATGCCAGATTGAACTGAAACTTAGGGGCATCCTTGATCTTGGTGCTGCCTGCTGCCTTCATAGCGGCGATCAGCAGGCGGAATCGGCAGATGGCAATGGCATAAGGGTTGATATCGGTGCCATGCACTACATCCAGCGCACGCTGCGACAGCTCACGGGCGTTGGTGCCTGGCTCACGCTTCAGCCACTGGTTGAACACCCGCTCGAAGGTCGTCAGCAGAAAGTGGCCCGAACCACAAGTCGGGTCGATCAGTCGGAGCTTCGGCAGACCGAAGGTTTGAATTGCCGGCTCCAGGGTGTAATCGAGAATAAAGCTCTCAACGAACTCAGGGGTTTGCAGCAGCGCGTAACGCTTGCGCACTGACTCGGACAGGTCCTGGTACAGATCTCCAAGAAAACGGGTATCCCATTCCGAGTCGGTAAAGTCGTGCAGGATCTCGCCGCTGTCTGCATCGATTTTCTGGAAGAAGTCGATCAGTCGCTTGGCACCATCGGCGGAAACCGGGATATGCGACAGAGGGTTGTGGCGATGATCCAAAAGCTCAGCGATAACCGGGTACTTTTCCAGCTCTGCAAACAGATCGAGCAGATAGTGGCGCTCCTCAAAGGTGGGGCGCTCGTTGAAGTAAGCCACCATGCGCTCTTTGGCCTGCTGACGAGCATTTCTACCCTGAGCATCACTCACTGGCCCAGCCAGCACCGGCTCACTCAGTAGGCCGTTATCCTCCAGGAAACGCACAAATACACAGGTCAACACCCAGGCCACAGCGGCCTGGGTTATTTGCGCTTCCCGCCAAGATACGAAGTGTTCGGCGGTGCGCTCAGCCTCAACAGCAGCGCGATACTCGCGCTGCAGATGCTCACGCAGGTCTGCGTTGGCATCGCTGTAGACAAGAATGTCTTTCTCGATATGCGGCAGTAGGGCCTGGAGGCTTTTCAGTAGATCGGCACGATTAATCACAGGTGAATCCTTGTGCAGGAGGACCAACTTCGCAGCGACGCGGCCCCTCCTGTAAATTTAACTTAGGCAGTGCTTTTAACTGCCTCTGGTAGCTGCTGGTCGTTTTCCAACCAGCTACTGGGAATATGGGCAAACTCTTTGCTACCTGCTCCGGTAGGCACCAACGCGCCATCGATCATGGCCGCTGAACGCTGAGCATCAATCGCTATCAGCAGGACCAATCCAGGTGCGGCAACACCGGTGCGGCCACTCACGCTCATCAGTTGTCGGCGTAGATCGTTTAGCCAAGTAGTAATCAACTCATAACGTGCCAACAGCCCAGGCTCTGTCAGGAGCACTGGCTGGCTGGCTTGCAGAATTTCCTCAGCCATACCGGGCAACGCTCGCTGCACAAGCCGCTGCAGGTTTTGCCAGTCGCGTGAGCTTTGCTCGGCATCGTCCGCTTTGAGCACCACCTGCCAGTCCGGTGATTTGGGCATACTGGCGCAAACCGCCTGCACATGACGCAGCAACAGTTCATCAAAGCTGATGCGCTTGAAGGGATAGTCTCGACAGAGCTTTTCCTGTGCTTGCCACCATTGGCGAGGCCTCACGGTCAGGGCCAGAAAGTGGGAGGCCGTCACCACCTTTTCCAGCATCAGGCCCAGCTCTTTAACCGACTTGAGGGTCGTGGTGTCGTCTTCACCTTGGTGAGTCTGGCTGTAGTGGGTGGAACCGGCCGTTGCAAAGCTAGTCATGCCAGCGCTCGGCAGGCAGTAGCCACCCTTGGCGCCGTTGGCGAACTCAAAACTGCCATTCCACTGAAAGCCGATATCGAGCGAGTGCACCAGTTCATCAAGCTCCGGCCGGCCAGGTAACTCCTGCGCGGCTGGGTAGCGCCCAGCCACGCGAGTCTGAATATCCTTGACCGTAAGCGCCTTGCTACCCAACAGCGCACCCTGGGCAAGCTCCAGCGCAAACCTCGCCGACATGCCCCGAGGATAGAACTCAACACGACTAGACAAGGCTGCGCTTTCAGAAGCAGCAGCAGCCAAGCGCATAAGCCGGTGGTTACTTAGCCCAGCGAATGACTCTGGCGCAGGCATAGCACGAATCTTTTCCAATGTGCGCACGGGGGCCAACAACGGCTGCTGACGAGCACACTCATCCGCCAAACTCCCTAGATCACAGGCGTAATCGCCCAGTTCTTCACCACGGCCCTGACGATTGTCAGCAATTAGGCAACGGTTACCAGAGCGGCGCAATAGCCAGCGAGCCCCCTGTTTGCCCAGCTCAGTTTCTACAGCGGCACGCACAACGGCATAGGCCCAACGCTCGCGCAGTGGGCTGTCCTGCACCGAGCCACGCCGCAACAAGATCGCATCGGAGACTTCAACAGCCGTCATCACACCACCGTTTTCCTCCAGCAGTCCGGCGATATCCTCTCGCAGATCAGTAATGGCCTTGGTCTTGCCCCACTGGGTCACTACCTTGTCGATCAGTTCACGCACCACTAGAGTTTCGATGCGAAGGTGACCGCTAATGGCCGTCGGTGTCGGCCAATGAACGTTATGCACACCTTTAGGAGCGTCTTCAGCCAACCGACCTAGGAATTCGTTAAGGAAGCTCATTCGGATCGGGTCTGTCGACTTTGGCAGGACTTGCTGGAACAAACGGTCGACGCTGACCACACCGGTGTCGTCGCTATCGAACAGTTGATTTTGTTGGCCCTCCAAAAGACGAGCTTGAAGCTGGCCAATGACATCAGACAGCTCATTGCGAGTCTTCACCCCAACCCCCGTCCAAACCCGAACGCGAGAGCGATTCAGCTTGATCAGATCCGCAACGGTATTGATATTGCGGCGGCTGAGGGTGTCGAGTGCTTGTGGGGTCAATGCCAGCAAGCCGATCTGCGTATCCAGCTGAGCCTCACTGATGGGGCAAGTCCGCTCCAACGGCTGATGAGTCGTGTGCAGCGATTCACTGCGTGCAGCATGGAAGGTTTTGCGCCACTCACGCAGCATCTCGCCTGCACTGGCAAAACGCTTACGCACATCACGTACCAAGGCGCGCTTAAAGAACTCAACCATGCGATCACGGATGCTCGGGTCGAATACCGTACGATCGACCTCAAGCTCACCTTCCAACTGATGCGGCAGCCCCTCCGAAGAAGCCCACCCAGGCAAAGCGCCCGCCGCCATTTCATAAAGTGTCAGTGCTACGGAGAATCGCTCGGCATGATCGTCCCATCGACGGCGACCGGGATCCCGGATAAACGGATCCATATAGGCCAGGGTACCGGCGCTGATATTGTCGGCACCTACACTGGAAAGAGAGAAATCAAAGAGAATCAGGTGGAGGACGCTGCCTTGTTTCACCAAGCCGATGTTCTCCGGCTTGATATCGCGGTGCACCAAGGCTTGGTCTTCAAGGTGCACCACTGCACTTAGCAAGTCGTCACCGAAGCGCTCAAGCAACTCCAACTGCACAGCACCTACATGGCGCAAGCGCTGAGCCAGAGTGCCCTCAGTCGCATAATCGAGTAACAGGGCTGTATGCCCTACGACATCCAGGGTCTTATAGTAGGGAACAATGGCCTGGTGGCGTAGCTTGGCCAATATCTCGCCTTCTTTCATAAGACGATTGTTGTGGTCTGGCGTGGAGGCAATCTTCAGCACCCGAGACTGGCCCTGATAGTCGACTAGGAATACGACTGAAGAAGCTCCTTTGCCGAGATGCTGAATAACCTGAATTCCTCCTGGAAGAAGGTCACCTTTGCGCGCCTCGGTTGGATTGCTACGCAGCGTATTCGGCTGGCTAACTTCGTCTTCCAGATCATCCAGTCGATTGATAAATTCGCTGACCGATTCCAATCGGCTTCCCACGTCCGGATGTGTGGCGTACTGCACCAAGTGCTGCATGGTCTCGCTGGCACCGTTAATCTCATCGGTAACTTGTAGCCCGTTGCCGCGGCGTAGCTTGTCCAAAAGCTCAATGTCGGTTTGTGCCGGCTTCTTACCGGTAAATAGGTGGTAAGCGATCGCTCCGAGCGAGAAGACATCCATGTGGACGCCATCTGCTGCCCCTGTGTGCGCCTCCAAAGCCACATAGGGCCCAGCGTCTTCATGCACAAGGTTACTCAAACGTGTAAGAGCACTGATATCTCGCGACTCGCTCTCAAATAGGCGCTGTGCAGTTACCCAGTTACTGATCTTAACGCTGTATTTCTCGTCACCCTGCGACCTAACCCAGATGCACTGGGGGCTCAGGCCTCGGTGAAAAAGCTTCTGACCGTGCGCGTACTGCACCGCTTCTGCGATGAGTCGAAGCAGATAGACGGCCTGGCCTGTATCCAGCCGGCGATCTTTACCCAGATCCATTAGGAGATGATCAAGGCGAAATGCTTTGGGATCGTGCTCGTAGACCAGCGCAGGGCCGCTGTCGTGTTGCTGAAACTCGTGAGCGCGCAGAATCCCTGGATGTTCGATACCTTCAAGTAGACGAAACTCCAGCTTCGCCGCTTTCTCGAGCCGCAACACTTCTTCCTGTGGCTTACCCTGTGTCAGGTAGATGCGCACTTTGCGCTGCACCCCAAGTTCAGGATGCAGAGCCAACCACTCCTGAAAAGTGTCGGACTCGTCGAGCAGGCTTTGTAGCTCGTAGCTACCCACCCGGCGCATACGCACGGACTCTTTGATGCCGGCCTCTTCAACGGCACGCGAGACTATTTTAGCGGTGTAGGCCGTGATTTGCCGGTGCCTCCAGTTTTCGTCGACAAATGTGATTTCGCGAAGCAACTCAGCACGGTTAACAACACCCTGACGGGCATTACCTTCCAGCTTGATGACGAGATTCTCAGCTGACAGGAATACCAGCGCATCAATAAAAGGCACGGTCTCTTTGCTGCGATGAAATGACGGCTGAAGTTTCAGCAGTGAAGCCAGCTTTTGTGCCTTCCGCCGTGCCAGCAGACGGGGGTTATCAAAGATCTTTTGTCCGCCCTTGGGCAGAGGCTTTTCCCAAACCCAGTTAGCGGCATCCCCCCCGATGACACCTGGATGGGATTTGATTTCGATGAGATACATACCCTTTGGTGTTAGCACCATCAGATCGACTTCGTTGATGGAGCCATCCTGCGCAATAAACTCAAAGTTGGCCCACGCACGATACGGATCGTGGTCAGGGAGCAATTGCTTGGCAAACTCCAGCGCATCCCTCTCCCATGAGTAACCCGAGGGTGAGAGCTGCTTCCAGAGCATGTCCATCAGTGGTCACCCTTGTGAACTGACTGACGAGGAAAAAATAACGTCGTCATTTATTGTGGTACCTATCCTATTCCGACTGAGCTGAAGCAGACGCTCGACAAAAGCAACAGCTAGCAGGGAGTGCTTTGAAATGCAGCGCGTACGTAATAGCAAAATGCTCATAGCTGAGACTTAAGTCAATCTCAATTGGCAACCAATTGGCAACCATAAGCCCCTAAAATGAGAAAACGCGAAAAACAAGGATGCATAAAAAATCCAACCACCGCTAAGTGGTTGGATTTTCTGGAGTTATATGGTCGGGACGGAGTGATTCGAACACTCGACCCCTAGCACCCCATGCTAGTGCGCTACCGGACTGCGCTACGCCCCGACTAGGCGTGTAACCTGTTCCTCACCTCGAGGAACGCTCAAGAATATATCGCAAGCTTTTGAAAACTGGAAGTATTTAAAAGCAGAAATTTATTTCTTGAGGACAACCAGCACATCTTCGAGCTCTGCAATCATCTGCCGGATCATCTGTTTGTACTGGGTGGTGTCGTCTTTGGCTTCATCGCCGGACAGGCGCAGGCGTGCGCCGCCGATGGTGAAACCCTGATCGTACAGCAGCGCACGGATCTGCCGGATCATCAGCACGTCCTGGCGCTGATAATACCGGCGGTTTCCGCGACGTTTGACGGGGTTGAGCTGAGGAAACTCCTGCTCCCAGTAGCGCAGCACGTGTGGTTTTACCGCACACAGCTCGCTGACTTCACCAATGGTGAAGTAGCGTTTGCCTGGGATGACGGGAAGTTCGTCGTTATGACTTGGTTCCAGCATAAGCCTCAACTCGGGCCTTCAACTTCTGCCCTGGACGAAAGGTGACCACACGGCGAGCCGTGATCGGGATTTCTTCCCCCGTTTTCGGGTTGCGGCCAGGCCGCTGGCGTTTGTCCCGAAGGTCGAAATTGCCGAAACCGGACAATTTGACCTGCTCGTTGTCTTCAAGAGCGTGCCTGATTTCTTCGAAAAACAGCTCTACCAATTCCTTGGCTTCCCGCTTGTTCAGGCCCAGCTCTTCATACAGACGTTCCGCCATCTCAGCTTTCGTCAAAGCCCCCATACGTCACTTCCTTAACGTGGCGTCCAACCTTTGTTCGAGCGAGGTGAGGATGTTTTGCGTCGTAGAATTCACCTCATCGTCATTAAGAGTGCGCGATGGATGCTGCCAGGTCAAGCCAACTGCGAGGCTTTTTCTATCAGGATCAATGCCTTTACCCTGATACACGTCAAATAGCCTGAGGTCTGTCAGCCATTCGCCTGCATTTTCACGGATTACGTCGAGTACTGCCGCGGCAGCGACGTCTTTGTGCGCAATCAGTGCAAGGTCACGACGCACTTCAGGAAAGCGCGACAACTCTTGGAATTTAGGCATTTTGCCCGAGGCCACTTCCGCCAGGACCAGCTCGAAAACGAAGACTGGACGATCCAGGCCCAAGGTTTTCGACAACTCTGGGTGGATGGCGCCAACGAAACCGACCAGACGACCTTCGCGCTCGATGCGCGCGGTTTGACCCGGGTGCAACGCAGGGTGTTTACCCGGCACGAAACTGAAGGCATCCAGAGCACCGGCAAAGCCCAACACCGCTTCCACGTCAGCCTTGACGTCGAAGAAGTCGACCGTATCGCGACCCTGCGCCCAGCCTTCCGGCAGACGGCTGCCGCACACGACACCGGCGAGCATCGGCTCTTGCTTGAGCCCTTCGAGCTGGCCGACGAAACGCAGGCCGCTCTCGAACAGACGAACGCGATCCTGCTGGCGGTTCAGGTTGTGCGACAGCGCCTTGACCAGGCCTGGCCACAAGGACGAGCGCATGGCGGCCATGTCGTTCGAGATCGGGTTGGCCAGTAGCAGCGGCTCGACACCTGGATTGAACAGCTCGAACTGTTTCGGATCGATGAAGCTGTAGGTGATCGCTTCCTGGTAACCACGGGCGACCAGCAGACGGCGCAGCTCAGGCAGGTCACTACGGGCTTCGGCCTTGGCTTGCGGTGCCAGGCGCGCCTGCGGGTAACGAACCGGCAGGCGGTTGTAGCCGTACAGGCGAGCCAGTTCCTCGATCAGGTCGACTTCCAGGCTGATATCGAAACGATGGCTTGGCACTTCTACGCGCCACTGCCCTGCCCCATCGGCAGTAACGGTCAGGCCCAAGGCGTTGAGCAGACGCTCGACTTCGGCCGAATCCATTTCCATGCCCAGCATCTGGGTGATGCGCTGGGCACGCAGGGTGACCGGGGCAATCTTCGGCAGGTGCTGCTCGCTGACGGTCTCGATGATCGGGCCGGCTTCGCCACCGGTGATTTCCAGCAGCAGGCCAGTGGCGCGCTCCATGGCTTCACGGGCAAGCTGCCAGTCCACACCGCGTTCGTAACGGTGCGATGCGTCGGTGTGCAGGCCATAGGAACGGGCCTTGCCAGCGACAGCGATCTGATCGAAGAACGCGCTTTCCAGGAAGATATCGCGAGTGGTCGCGGTGTTCACGCCACTGTGCTCGCCACCCATGACGCCGGCGATTGCCAGGGCACGGGTATGGTCGGCGATCACCAGCGTATCGCTACGCAGGCTGACTTCCTGGCCGTCGAGCAGAACCAGTTTCTCGCCTTCCTCGGCCATGCGCACGCGGATGCCGCCATTGATTTCGGCGAGATCGAAGGCGTGCAGCGGTTGACCCAGCTCCAGCATCACGTAGTTGGTGATATCGACGGCGGCGTCGATGCTGCGCACGTCGGCACGGCGCAGGCGCTCGACCATCCATAGCGGAGTTGCCTTGGACAGGTCGACGTTACGGATCACGCGACCCAGGTAACGCGGGCAGGCGGCAGGGGCCAGCACTTCCACCGAACGCACTTCATCGTGCACAGCCGCGACAGTGGCGACTACCGGACGAGTGACCGGCGCGGCATACAGCGCGCCGACTTCGCGGGCCAGGCCGGCCAGGGACAGGCAGTCACCACGGTTCGGCGTCAGGTCGACTTCGATGCTGGCATCGTCCAGGCCCAGGTATTCACGAATGTCCTGGCCTACCGGCGCATCCGCCGGCAGTTCCATCAGGCCGTCGTTGCCCTCGCCCACTTGCAGCTCGGCTTGCGAGCACAGCATGCCATTGGATTCGACGCCACGCAGCTTGGCTTTCTTGATCTTGAAGTCGCCCGGCAGTTCGGCACCGAGGGTGGCGAACGGGATCTTCAGGCCCGGGCGCACGTTTGGCGCGCCGCAAACCACCTGGAAGGTCTGCGAGCCATTGCTGACCTGGCAAACGCGCAGCTTGTCGGCGTCCGGGTGCTGCTCGGTGCTCAGCACCTCGCCAACGATCACACCGGTGAATTCGCCGGCGGCCGGCGTCACGCTATCGACCTCAAGACCGGCCATCGACAGACGGGCAACCAGCTCGTCGCGACTTACCTGCGGGCTTACCCAGCCACGCAGCCATTGTTCACTGAATTTCATCCTGCTCTCCTAAGAATTCGTTACGACTAGCGAAATTGCGCGAGGAACCGCAAGTCGTTGTCGAAGAACAGACGCAAGTCGTTCACGCCGTAACGCAGCATGGCCAGACGCTCGACGCCCATGCCGAAGGCGAAGCCCGAAAACTCTTCCGGGTCGATCCCGGACATGCGCAGCACGTTCGGGTGAACCATGCCGCAGCCCATCACTTCCAGCCAGCCGGTCTGCTTGCAGACGCGGCAGCCTTTACCGCTGCACATCACGCATTCCATGTCGACTTCGGCCGACGGCTCGGTGAACGGGAAGTAGGAAGGACGGAAACGTACGGCCAGTTCTTTCTCGAAGAACACCCGCAGGAATTCTTCGATGGTGCCTTTGAGGTCGGCGAAATTGATGTCGCGATCGACCAGCAGGCCTTCGACCTGGTGGAACATCGGCGAGTGGGTGATATCCGAGTCGCTACGGTACACACGGCCTGGGCAGACGATGCGGATCGGTGGCTGTTTCGACTCCATGGTGCGGACCTGTACCGGGGAGGTATGGGTGCGCAGCAACATGTTGGCATTGAAATAGAAGGTGTCATGCATCGACCGGGCCGGGTGATGGCCAGGGATGTTGAGCGCTTCGAAGTTGTGGTAGTCGTCTTCGACCTCAGGGCCCTCGGCAATGCCGTAGCCGATATGGGTGAAGAACTGTTCGATACGTTCCAGAGTGCGAGTAACCGGATGCAGACCACCCGAGGCCTGGCCACGGCCAGGCAGGGTCACGTCAATGGACTCGGCAGACAGTTTGGCGGCCATGTCGGCCTCTTCAAACAGTGCCTTGCGGGCATTGAGGACCTCTGTGACACGCTCCTTGGCAACGTTGATCAGGGCGCCGACTTGCGGACGCTCTTCTGCCGGCAAATTCCCCAGGGTCTTCATCACCTGAGTCAACTCGCCCTTCTTGCCAAGGTAGTGAACCCGGATTTGCTCCAGGGCATTGATATCTTCAGCGCTTTGCACAGCCTCTAGTGCTTGAGAGACGAGCGCATCCAGGTTTTCCATGTACAGACTCCAGATACAAAATAGGGGAAGAGCTTGAAGGCTCTTCCCCTATTTATGACGTTTAACACCTGGCACCACAGAGGTGAGGCCCGGTGACTGTCGGGGGTACTTAAGCCAAGGTGGCTTTAGCTTTCTCGACAATCGCAGCAAACGCCGCTTTTTCGTTCACTGCCAGATCAGCCAGAACCTTACGGTCGATCTCGATGGACGCTTTTTTCAGGCCGGCGATGAAACGGCTGTAGGACAGACCGTTGATACGAGCACCAGCGTTGATACGAGCGATCCACAGAGCGCGGAACTGACGTTTTTTCTGACGACGGTCACGGTAGGCGTATTGGCCTGCCTTGATTACCGCTTGCTTGGCAACACGGAATACGCGGGAGCGTGCGCCGTAGTAGCCTTTAGCAAGTTTCAGAATTTTTTTGTGACGCTTACGGGCAATGACGCCACGCTTTACACGAGCCATGAGTTACTTCCTCTATTCTTGACTAAAATTAACGAAGGCGCAGCATGCGCTCGACTTTTGCCACGTCAGACGGATGCAGCAAGCTGCTACCGCGCAGTTGACGCTTACGCTTGGTCGACATTTTGGTCAGGATGTGGCTCTTGAAAGCGTGCTTGTGCTTGATACCGTTAGCAGTTTTCAGAAACCGCTTAGCAGCACCACTTTTGGTCTTCATTTTTGGCATGTTCGGATACTCCGCATTCAGTTGATAAACATAATCAGAAGGCCTGCCGTGCCCTGTTGATTACTTCTTCTTTTTCGGGGCGATGACCATGATCAGCTGGCGTCCTTCCATCTTAGGATGCTGTTCGACCGAACCGTACTCCAGCAAGTCACCTTCAACTCGCTTGAGCAGTTCCATCCCCAGCTCCTGGTGGGCCATCTCACGGCCGCGGAATCGCAAGGATACCTTGGCCCTGTCCCCATCACTCAGGAAACGTACCAGGTTGCGCAGTTTTACCTGGTAATCCCCTTCCTCCGTCCCTGGACGAAACTTGATTTCTTTAACCTGAATCTGCTTCTGGTTTTTCTTGGCCGCAGCAATCTGCTTCTTCTTCTCGAAGATCGATTTGCCGTAGTCCATCAGTTTGCAAACAGGTGGTACTGCATCGGCGGAAATCTCCACCAGATCCAGCTTGGCCTCTTCAGCCTTAAGAAGCGCGTCTTCAATTGACACAATCCCGAGCTGTTCACCTTCAGCCCCAATTAACCGAACCTCGCGTGCCGAGATATTCTCGTTGATCGGGGCTTTCGGTGCAGTTCGTTTATCTTGTCTCATTTCACGCTTAATAATAATTACTCCGAATCTTGGCGACCACGCCGGGAAACCGCTTGCGCGAGGAACTCAGCGAACTGGGCGACGGGCATAGAGCCCAGGTCAGCACCTTCACGAGTACGCACAGCGACAGTCTGCATCTCGACTTCCCGATCTCCGATAACCAAGAGATAAGGAACCTTGAGCAAGGTATGCTCGCGGATTTTAAAGCCGATCTTTTCATTTCTCAAGTCAGACTTGGCACGAAACCCGCTTTCGTTGAGAGTTTTTTCCACTTCAGCGGCAAAATCTGCCTGCTTATCAGTGATATTCATGATCACTGCCTGGGTCGGAGCTAGCCACGCAGGGAATGCACCCTCGTAGTGCTCGATCAGGATTCCAACGAAACGTTCGAAGGAGCCCAGGATCGCCCGATGCAACATCACCGGATGCTTGCGGCTGTTGTCTTCGGAGACGAATTCGGCACCCAGACGCACAGGCAGGTTAAAATCGAGCTGCAGAGTACCACACTGCCAGACACGGCCAAGGCAATCTTTTAGCGAGAATTCGATCTTCGGACCGTAGAACGCGCCCTCACCCGGCTGTAGATCATACGGCAGGCCAGCACTATCAAGGGCTGCAGCCAAGGCCGCTTCGGCGCGATCCCACAGTTCGTCGGAACCCACGCGTTTTTCCGGACGAGTGGACAACTTCATCTCGACATCTTTAAAGCCGAAATCGGCGTAGACGTCCATGGTCAGCTTGATGAACGCAGCGGATTCAGCCTGCATCTGCTCTTCGGTGCAGAAGATGTGGGCGTCGTCCTGGGTGAATGCGCGCACGCGCATGATGCCGTGCAGCGCACCCGATGGCTCGTTACGGTGGCAGGCACCGAATTCGGCCAGGCGCATCGGCAGCTCGCGGTAGCTTTTCAGGCCCTGGTTGAACACTTGCACGTGGCAAGGGCAGTTCATCGGCTTGATGGCGTAGTCGCGGTTTTCCGACTGGGTGGTGAACATGTTGTCGGCGTAGTTGGCCCAGTGCCCGGATTTCTCCCACAGGCTGCGGTCAACGACCTGGGGCGTCTTGATCTCCAGGTAGCCGTTGTCGCGCTGTACCTTGCGCATGTACTGCTCGAGCACCTGATACAAGGTCCAGCCGTTCGGGTGCCAGAACACCATGCCCGGCGACTCTTCCTGGGTGTGGAACAGGCCCAGGCGCTTGCCGATCTTGCGGTGATCGCGCTTTTCAGCTTCTTCGATGCGCTGGATGTAGGCGGCCAGCTGCTTCTTGTCGGCCCACGCGGTGCCGTAGACGCGCTGCAATTGCTCGTTCTTGGCATCGCCACGCCAGTAGGCGCCGGACAACTTGGTCAGTTTGAAGGATTTCAGGAAACGCGTGTTCGGCACGTGCGGACCGCGGCACATGTCGACGTATTCTTCGTGATAGTACAGGCCCATGGCCTGCTCGTTCGGCATGTCCTCGACCAGGCGCAGCTTGTAGTCTTCGCCGCGAGCCTTGAACACTTCGATCACTTCGGCGCGCGGAGTGACTTTCTTGATCACGTCGTAATCTTTTTCGATCAACTGCTGCATGCGCTGTTCGATGGCGGCCAGGTCGTCCGGGGTGAAAGGACGCTCGAAGGCGATGTCGTAATAGAAGCCTTCGTCGATAACCGGACCAATGACCATCTTGGCCGTCGGGTACAGTTGCTTGACCGCATGACCGACCAGGTGGGCGCAAGAGTGGCGAATGATCTCCAGCCCCTCTTCATCCTTTGGCGTGATGATTTGCAGCGTGGCGTCGCTGCTGATGATGTCGCTGGCGTCGACCAGCTTGCCATCGACCTTGCCCGCTACCGTGGCCTTGGCCAGGCCGGCACCAATGGATGCGGCGACCTCGGCTACGGAAACCGGGTGATCGAATGAACGTTGACTGCCGTCGGGAAGAGTAATAGTTGGCATGGCGCCTCCTCTCCTAGTGGTGACCCCTACCAAAGGTCACGTGGGTTGGGATGAGCCAGTACAAGATCCGATCCAGGCCATTCAATGACGAACGCCTGCCTTACAGCGGCAGGAGCCTTGCGGCCAACCGGAAAATCGAACCAGAGTGACTGGGATTCAAATCAGGGTTATTCGGGCATCTGCCGCGGCCGGGACTGAAGGTCGACCGGCGCCTGCGAACGCCCGAGCGAGGCATGCTAGCACAGATGAACGGTCATGGCGGCGTCGAGGCCTTGCGTCGAGGCGAAACTGCGGTTTTTGTGCCAGAGTGCTGAACTTGAACCGCGTTTTACCCCTCAGATAACAAGACATTCCCCCATAAGGAGCATCCCGGCATGCGTCTGAATCGTTTATTCGCTGTAGTCGCACCCATCGTCCTGCTGCTTCCGCTGGCCGCCCACGCCGACTGGCCGAAGGGTGAGCGCGAGAAGTACATGGCCCAGTGCACCCAGGCCGCCACGCCACAGATCGGCGCCGCAGCGGCAAAATCCCACTGCGCCTGCGGCGCCGACGCTATCAAGTCGTACCCGGCCAAGGACCTGCAGGCACTGATGGACAACCAGGCCAGCGACACACTGAAACAAGAGGCCTTGGGCAAGATAGCCAAGTGCAAGGCCGCCCCTGCGGCGAAAAAATAAGCCTGAAAACGTGCTGTAAAAGCGTTTTCAGCCGGTGAAAACCCTCGGGGAAACGCTTTTTCCTACAAATTGTGCAGGTTTTACAGGTTTTTTTCTCACCTTTACTTTGGGCTAAAAGCCTTTAAATACGGGGCTTTCAGCCCAATCAGCGAACAAAGAATGTGCGACTGTAGGGCAAACAACAGCTGTGGGGGGCTCCCAAAGCGAACATTTCGACTATGATACTCGGGTGTGCCCAGTTGGCCTGAGCAGCACAGTACTACTGAAAATATATGTTTCTTGGAGATACACCATGTCTAATCGCCAAACCGGCACCGTTAAATGGTTCAACGATGAAAAAGGCTTCGGCTTCATCACTCCTCAAGGTGGCGGTGACGACCTGTTCGTACACTTCAAAGCTATCGAAAGCGACGGTTTCAAAAGCCTGAAAGAAGGCCAGACTGTTTCCTTCGTGGCTGAGAAAGGCCAAAAGGGTATGCAAGCTGCTCAAGTTCGCCCAGAGTAATTTCCAGGCGCACTAAAAAAACCCCGTCCATGTGACGGGGTTTTTTGTGGGCGCTATAAAGCGTGTTCGATCAGCCGCAGTTGACGCGGGTGACGACACGATTGGCATCGGTGTTGAGGTTCAGGCGGTCCGAGCGGTACTCCAGCGTCACCATGTCGTTTGGCTGCAGGAATCGCGCATTCTGCGCGCCTGCACGGGTGCGCGCCTGCTCCAGCAACTGGGGCGACGCCTGCTTACCGATGGCGAATTCGGCCGCCTTGGCCTCGCAGCGGCTATGACCAGACTCAGTGGTAGTGGCCGGGTCAGTCGGCTCGGTGGTTCCCGTGCTGCAACCGACCAGCATGGCAGCAGCCAGCACAGTACCCAATGACGCGAGCTTCCAAGGCATGACGCCTCCTTATTCGATGATTTAGCTGAATTCTTGCGACCGCCATTTCGGCGTTTGGTTTCACGGGGAGCCAGGCACCCCGCCCTTCACAACGGACAAACGGCAAGTTTGCCTGAGCAACGCCCTGCCCTTCATCATTCAATCGTGACTGAATATGAACGGCACTCAATAAACGTCAATGTAGTCAAAGGCCGGTTTTGGCCAGTTATCCTTCAACGCATTGTAGATTTGCATGACCCAGACTTCGTCACTGGCCGCCACCCGCCCGACATAGCCAGACCCTTTCGCCCAGGTTTCCAGGCGAAACAGCAAGCCGTCGATATCGCTGCCACCCACGACACCCGAAGAAATATAGGCGATGCCGCCCTTGGTCACGCGCAATTGCGTGTGCTCATCGTCGCTGGCTGCGGCTAACATCTGGCGCACCGCTTCGAGGGTCAAGCCATCGGGAGTGTTCAAATCGATCTGCACAGCACAATCCTGGATTAGCCATCAAAGACCAAGTGTCGCATAGCCCTGCGCCCATGCCTAAGTCGCAGTGCCAAAAGCATCGCAAAGTGATTAACTCGACACTCACCATTCCCCCTGACTCCCGAGCCCTGTCATGACCACCGTGAGCATCGAAGCCGACATCAAGATCAAATGGCCAGACGGCCATATTTCCTACAGCCCGGGTAGCCCGGAAGAGCTGGCCATTATCGGTATCGACCTGCTGGTCAAGGATCTGGGCACCGAAGCGGCACGCTCTTTCATCGACCAGATCTTCGAAAAACACTCGCGCACCGGGCATTCGCAGTGAGAGAAAGCCTTTGGGCGTTTTCGCGGATGCACTCGCTACCCTGTAGGAGCGAGCATGCTCGCGATGGTCGTCAACGATAACGTTGGCTGCCTGGATGAGCGCGTTGTCTGGACGTTCATCGCGAGCATGCTCGCTCCTACAGGCGCGCCAGGCGCTCGGTCAACAGATCGAAGAAGCCTTGGGCGTCACCGCTGTCAACCCAGAAGGCGTTCTTCGGCGCGTTGAGACTGTCATACCAGTCGACGATGGTCTGGCCAAACGTCGGACCTTCGCGGCTGTCGGCCACCACGTTGACCGAACGGCCACTGAACAGCGCCGGCTTAAGCAGGTAGGCGATGACCGTGGCGTCATGCACCGGGCCACCGGGAATGCCATAGCGCGCCATATCACCGCCAATACACGCTTGCAGGATATCGCCCACCAGCTTGCCGGCCTTGTTGTTCAACGCCGCTATCTGCTCGAGGCGCGCTTCACTGGTAAGAATCTTGTGGGTCACGTCCAGCGGCAGGTAGACCAGGTCTGCGCCACTCTTGAGCACCACCTCGGCCGCGTGCGGATCGGCAAACAGGTTGAATTCGGCCACCGGCGAGATGTTACCGCCGTTGAAGTGCGCACCGCCCATGACCACCACCTGCTTGATGCCCTGGACAATCTGCGGCTCGCGCAGCAGCGCCAGGGCAAGGTTGGTCTGCGGCCCCAGCATGGCGATGGTCATGCTATGGGGCCTGGCGGCCAGTAACGTGTCGATCAGGAAGTCGATCGCATTGCCCTCGGCCAGCCCCCTCTTCGGCTCATGGACCGCAACACCCGGCAAACCTTCCTCGCCGTGGACGTGCTCGGCATAGACAGGCTTGCGCACCAGCGGCTTGGATGCCCCGGCATACACCGGCACGTGCTCACACCCGGCCCACTCGAGGGCAAGCCGTGCATTGCGCGAGGTTTTGTCCAGGCGTACGTTGCCGGCGACGGTGGTCAATGCGCGCACGTTCAGCTCTTGCGGCGACGCCAGGGCAAACAGCAAGGCAATCACGTCGTCGGCACCGGGATCGGTATCGATAATCAAGTCGATCGGTTGTGCCGACTGGGAGCCGGTGGTGTTACTCATCAGAACGTTACCCCGGCCACCAGCACGATATTGCAGTAAGGCTGGCATTCTCCGGTGCGCACAATCGCCCGCGCCTGTTGAGTGAGAGCCTTGAATCGCTCATGGCTGAGCAGTTCGCGCCGTCCCAGCGCACCCTCGACCTCCAGTGCGTCCAGGGTCGCCAGTGCCGACGGCCGTTTCTCGAGGATTTCTTGCGCCAGCACATGGCTTTCGACCTGCATTTCGCTGAGCACGACTTTCAGGGTAGTGACGAAATCCGGAATGCCCTGGGTCAAGGCCAGGTCGATCAGTTCGACGCCTGGCGGTACGGGCAGACCCGCATCGCCGATCACCACCTTGTCGCCATGGCCCAGGGAAGCCATAAGCCGCGACAGCGCGACATTGAGTAGAGGGGTCTTTTTCATGGTTTTTTAAACGCCTGCACATCGGCCAGGGTGGGAATCGAGGGTTGCGCGCCAGCCCGGGTGACCGACAATGCGGCGGCGACCTGGCCGAAACGTATCGCTTGCGCTTCGCTCATCCCGGCCACCAACGCCGCGGCGAAGCCACCAACGAAGGTATCGCCGGCCGCCGTGGTGTCGAGCGCCTTCACGCTCGGCGCCGGGAAATGTTCGAAGCCTTTGCCATCGGCAAACAACGACCCCTGGGCGCCGAGGGTGATGATGACCTTGCCGGCGCCCATGTCGATCAGTCGAGTAGCCGCGATCTGCGCCGTTTGCAGAGAGTCCACCGGCAAGCCGCTGAGCGCTGCTGCTTCACTCTCGTTGGGAATCAGGTAGTCGATGGACGCATACCACTCCTGCGGCAGCGGTCGACTGGCCGGCGCAGGGTTGAGGATAACGGTCTTGCCCAGCTCACGACCGCGCTTGAGCGCATGGCCAACCGTTGCGTCCGGTATTTCCAGCTGACAGATGATCACATCCGCCTCCTGTAGCGCCGCATCGAAACAGCCGAGCACCGCTGGCGTCAGCGCGCCGTTGGCCCCGGCGACAATCACGATGGCGTTCTGGCTGTTGTCGTCGACCACGATCAAGGCCACGCCACTGGTACCTTCCACGGCGCTGACCGCCCGACAATCGATGCCCTCGTCCAGCAACGCCTGGCGCAATACCTGGCCGTAGGCATCGGTGCCCACGCAGCCCACCATCGACACCTGCGCACCGAGGCGCGCAGCCGCCACGGCCTGGTTCGCCCCCTTGCCGCCACAGACCGTCGCAAACGACTGGCCGATCAGTGTTTCTCCACCACGGGGCAAGCGCGACGCCCGAGTCACCAGGTCCATGTTCAAGCTGCCGACTACCACTACTTTTGCTGACATACATTACTACTCATCAAGACTGTTCCAGCGCTGCTCGGGATTTAGCGATGCTTTTCATTTAACGATACTGTGCGAACACCCCGGCCAACGGCGCGGTCGATTCGCGCAAGACGATGCTGGGGGTCACGATGCGTTGTTCGGTTGCCAGGTCCGGCTTGGCAATCCGGCGCAGCAGCACCCCGGCCGCCATTTCGCCCAGTTGCAGGATCGACTGGCCCACGGTGGTCAGTGCCGGATAGACATAGCGGCTCATCTGGATGTCGTCGAAGCCGATGACGGAAAGGTCCGTCGGCACGCGGATATTGCGCTCGGCGGCGGCACGCAGCACACCGATACCGATCATGTCGTTGGCGGCAAAGATCGCGCTGGGCGGATTGTTTTCCAGAAGCACAGCGGCGGCGCTGTAGCCACCGGTGCTGGTGAAATCGCTTTCGAGCATGCGCCCGCGCGCAACACGGATACCCGCCTCTTCAAGGGCCCGGCAAAAGCCGGCCAAGCGCATCTGCGCCACGCTGGTGGTTGCAGGGCCGCTGATGGTGGCGATATCCCGATGCCCCAACTCCAGCAGATGCCGCGTGGCCAGGTAGGCGCCGTACTCGTGATCGATGCGCACAAGGTCCGCGTCGACGCCTTCGAGCCCTCGGTCGACGATCACCATCGGCGTGCGCACGGCCGCCAGGCCCTGGGCCAACCCGCCGTCACCACCGGCCGAGGCGACGATCAGGCCGTCGATGCGTTTCTCCAGCAATACTCGCAGGTAACTACGCTGCTTGTCCGGATTGTCGTCCGAATTGCACAGGATCACACAGTAGCCATTACGCTCACAGTAGTCCTCGATACCCCGCGCCAGCTCGGCGAAATACGGGTTGAGGCTGTTGGGCACCAGCAGGCCGATGGTTGCCGTGGTCTTGGCCTTGAGGGACCGGGCGACGGCGCTGGGCACATAATCGAGGGTCTTGATTGCGGCCTCGACCTTGACCCGTACTTCTTCACTCACCGGCCGGGTCTTGTTCACCACATGGGAAACCGTGGTGTAGGAAATCCCCGCCAGTGCTGCTACATCCTTGATCGTTGCCATGACTCAGGTCCGCCGGCTTGCGCGCTGACTGCGATAAGTATCCAGCACTACCGCCACCACGATCACGGCGCCAGTGATGATGCGTTTGGTCGGCTCGGTGGCGCCGATCTGCGCCAGGCCGGCCGCCAATACCGAAATGATCAGCACGCCGAAGAAGGTGCTGATGACCGAGCCGCGCCCACCCATCAGACTGGTGCCGCCAATCACCACGGCAGCGATCACTTGCAACTCCAACCCGGAGCCGGCATTGGGGTCCGCCGCTTCCAGGCGAGAAATCTGGAACAGCGCGGCAATACCGGCCAGCAACCCCATCAGGCTGAACACCAGGATCTTGTAGGGCTTGGGGTTGATCCCCGCCAGGCGCACCGCCTCTTCGTTGGTGCCGATGCCGATCAGGTAGCGCCCGAATACGGTACGGGTCAACACGGCCTGGGCGATGAAAATGATCAGCAAGGCGATGATGAACGAGGGCGAAATTCCGAAGGCGATCGGATTGGACAGCCAGGCAAAGGCGTCGCCGATGTAGGCCGTGCGCGAACCGGTCATCTGGTACGCCACGCCGCGGGCCATTTCCAGCACACCCAGGGACACGATGAACGAGGGAATGCGCCAGGCCACGGTGATCGAACCGGTGACGGTCCCCGCCAGCGCGGCAGCCGCCATGCCGAGCAAAGCCGCTGGCAGCACGCTCCAGCCCCAACCGAGAATCGCCACGCTGACCGTCGACGCGGCCAGCGCCAGCACCGAACCCACCGACAGGTCGATACCGCCGATGATCAGCACGAAGGTCATACCGACCGCCAGGACCATCAAGTCCGGAATCTGGTTGGCCAGGGTGCTGAAAGTGTTGTAGGAGAGGAAATGGCTGCTCAGGACCGAGAACAGCACGACCATGGCCAGCAAGGCGCCGGCCAGCCCCAGGTAAGTGCCCAGCCCATAGAAATTGCCGCTGCGTGGGCCGGCCGAAGATACGGTTTTCATTGAAGATCCCTAGGCGCCGCTTCGTTGAGCAGCGCATCACGTTTTTGGTAGCCGGCGAACGCGGCGGCAAGCAAATCATCCTGGGTCCAGCTGTCGCGCTCGAAGGTGTCGATCAGACGCCCCGCCGAGAGCACGCCGATGCGGTCGCAGATCAACATCAATTCGCGCAGGTCGCTGGACACCACCACCAACGCCTTGCCTTGACGGGTCAACTCACCGAGCAGCGCATAAATGTCGAACTTGGCGCCGACATCGATGCCCCGGGTCGGCTCGTCAAACAGCAGCACCGAGCAATCACGCTCCAGCCAGCGACCGATGACTACCTTCTGCTGGTTGCCACCGGACAACTCGGACACCAACTGCGCCGGTCCGGAACTGCGAATGCGCATGGCGTCGATCTGCCGTTGGGCCAGCCCCGCTTCAGCGCCAGGATTGACCAGGCCACCGCTGGAAATAACCGGCATGTTACCCAGCGCAATGTTCGCGCCGATCGATTGCGTCAGCAGCAGGCCCTCGCCCTTGCGGTCTTCGGTGATCAGGGCAATGCCATGCCCGACCGCGTCCACCGGCGAGCGGATACTCACGACTCGGGCGGGTGAGCCTAGCGCCACCGTGCCGCTGTCCGCGGTATCAGCCCCGAAAATCAAGCGCAGCAACTCGGTGCGCCCTGCTCCGATCAATCCGGAAATGCCGAAGATCTCGCCAGCCCGCACCTCGAAGGACACGTCACGCACCTTGTCGGCACGACTCAGGCCCTTGACCGTCAAAGCCGCAGCGCCGATGTCACGCGGCCCCATGTCGATGTGTTCACCCAATTCGCGCCCGACCATCAGCGTGACCAGTTGCTCACTGTTATAGTTGGCCATCGGCTCGACACACACCAGGTGACCATCACGCAGGACCGCAATGCGCTGGGCCACCCGCGCAAGCTCTTCGAGGCGATGGGAGATATAGATGATCGACACGCCACGGGCCTGCAGGCGCGTGATCTGCTCGAAGAGCATTTCGACTTCACGGGCGGTGAGCATCGCGGTCGGCTCATCGAGGATCAGCACGTGGCAATCACCGATCAGGTTGCGCGCGATCTCGACCATCTGCTGATGACCAATGCCCAGCTCGCCCACCGGGGTGTCCGGGTCGATAGCGTCGAGCCCGACCTGAGCCATGGCCTCGATCGCAGCCAGGCGCAGTTGCTTGCGATTGATCCAGCCAGCAGTGCTGGGCAGCTTGTGCAGAAACAGGTTTTCCGCCACCGACAGGGTCGGCAACAGATTGAGCTCCTGCATGACCATGCGGATCCCCAGCTCTTCGGCCTGGGTGCGGCTGCCCGGGCGGTAATCGCGCCCCTGAAACTGCATCTGGCCAGTAGTCGGCGTGACCAGCCCGCCGATAATCTTCGACAGCGTACTTTTGCCGGCGCCATTCTCGCCGGTCAGTGCCAGCACCTCGCCGCGCATGAGCGTGAGGTTGATGCCGGCCAGGACCGGCTGCGCGTAAGTCTTGCCAATGTCGCTGACCGAGAGGACAGCGTGCGGGGCGCTAACAGACATAAGACTCTCCATGCGCTCGCAGGGATGGCGAGCGCCATTGCGTCGCCGGAAATTTACTGTGTAACCAGCTCTACCGGAGTTTCGATCACGCCGTTGGCGCCGCTGTCGACTTTCTCGCCCTTGATGATCTTCAACGCGGTCTCGATGCCGAACACCGCCTGCTTGGCGGCAAACTGATCGGCGGTGGCTAGGACGCGGCCATCCTTGAGCATCGGCTTGATGGCATTGATGTTGTCGTAACCGACCACCTGGACCTGGCCAGCCTTGCCCGCGGCACGCACGGCAGACACCACGCCCACCGCCATGCTGTCGTTGCCGGCGAGCAGGGCCTTGATGTTCGGGTATTCGCTGAGCATCGAGGACGCCACCTGGTTGCCCTTGTTGATTTCCCAGTCGCCCGATTGCACGGACACGACCTTGATCTGCGCCGCCTCCATCGCATCCTTGAAGCCTGCGGTGCGGGCCTGGGCATTGGTGGTGGTGGACACCCCCTCGATGATGCCTACTTCGTCACCGGCCTTGAGCTTCTTGGCCAGGTACTCACCCACCAGGCGCGCGCCCTTTCGGTTATCCGGGCCTACGAACGGCACACTGATGTTCTTGCTCTTGACCACGGCCGGGTCGAGCTGGTTGTCGATGTTGATCACGGTAATGCCGGCGTCGACGGCTTTTTTGATCACCGGCACCATGGCCTTGGAATCAGCGGGCGCGATCACCAGCGCATTGACCCTCGACACGATCATTTGCTCGACGATGCGGATCTGGTTGGCCGTATCCGTTTCGTCCTTGATGCCGTTGGAGATGAGCTCGAACTCGTCGGAGTGATCTTTCTGATACGCCTTGGCGCCGTCTTCCATGGTCAGGAAGAATTCGTTGGCCAGGGACTTCATCACCAGCGCGACTTTTGGCTTTTCAGGCGTTTGGGCGAACGCCGAAGAAACAGGCAGCGTGGCGGTTGCGCCAGCCAGTATTGCGACAGCAAGAAGACGTCCAGCGAATGGCAGCTTCATGGGTTCACTCCGATCTTATGATTATTGTGAGCAACGTCGGGGCGGCATATAGAGATGTCGCAAACGTTTGCGAACCCTGACTATGCGAATCTTGCCGGAATTTGTCAACGGCCGTCATACCCCGTCCGCAGGTTGCGCGTATAGCCACCAGCACACAAGGTCACGCCGTAGTGCTGACAATACTGCCGGAACCAGTCAACTCTTTTGCCAGGCTGGCGGCCACCTGCATCAATGCCGACAACGTATCAGCAATCTGTGACTGGAGCGCCATCACGGCCACGGCCTTGGCCTCTTCAGACTGAAAAGACGCGGCCTGGGCAGCCGCCAGTTGTTGCTGTTGCTCACGCAGTTGCTCTTGCAGTTCCTGCATGCGCTTGAGCAGCAATTGCGCCGCAACGCTTTGCTGGCTGCCAGCGCCTTCGGCGTCTTCACTCGCCTGCGCGCCCTGCTCCATTCGGACAGGCTTTTCATCCTGCACGGGCTCACCGGACTGCTGCACCGATGCCGTGTCACTCAAGGTGTCGACGGCAGCCGCTGATTTCCCGCCGATATTAACAACCGCTGAATGTGGCAAACCGACCGTCAACGACATGTGAACTCCCTGTAGATGATTCTTCACTGAAGCATCGACCTGCCGACCGGTTTCTTTAACGCCGATATTTAAAGGGGAATCGAAATCCTTTTCGGAAAGCCGAATGAAAAATCCACGCACAGTCGGAAAGCCGGACAACACAGGAAGATCGCCGCTCAACCACTTGTTTAAATTTATAAACAAATCAACGTGTTACGAATTTTTTCTGATTCCGGTTGTAACTGGTACGGGTCGTGCTTTTTCTCCTGCACCCCACGTATTCAGATCCATTTGGGGCGCATCTAGATGAACCTGCATCAGCACCGTCACTACAAGAGAGAAAAATAATGACATCTGCTTTGAAAAACCTTATTCCGGGCACATTGGCCCTCTTGCTGCTCGTGCCCGCCGCCCTTCAGGCAAAAGAAGTCGAAACCCAACAGAAACTGGCGAATGTCGTGGTCCTGGCGACCGGCGGCACCATCGCCGGTGCAGGCGCCAGCGCCGCCAACAGCGCCACCTATCAAGCAGCGAAAGTCGGCATCGAGCAATTGATTGCCGCGGTACCGCAGCTCAGCGAACTGGCCAATGTCCGCGGCGAACAGGTCATGCAGATCGCCTCCGAAAGCATCACCAACGACAACCTGTTGCAACTGGGCCGTCGTGTTGCCGAATTGGCGGACAGCAAGGACGTCGATGGCATCGTGATCACCCACGGCACCGACACCCTGGAAGAAACCGCCTATTTCCTCAACCTGGTGGAAAAAACCGACAAGCCCATCATTGTCGTGGGCTCCATGCGCCCGGGTACCGCAATGTCCGCCGACGGCATGCTGAACCTGTACAACGCCGTCGCCGTGGCCAGCAGCAAGGACGCGCGTGGCAAGGGCGTGCTGGTGACCATGAACGACGAAATCCAGTCGGGTCGCGATGCCAGCAAAATGATCAACATCAAGACCGAAGCGTTTAAAAGCGCCTGGGGCCCCCTCGGGATGGTGGTCGAAGGCAAATCCTACTGGTTCCGCCTCCCGTCCAAGCGCCACACCATGGACTCGGAATTCGACATCAAGAACATCCAGAGCTTGCCTGACGTCGAAATTGCCTACTCCTACGGTAACGTCGGCGACACCGCCTACAAGGCACTGGCCCAGTCGGGTGCCAAGGCCATCATCCATGCCGGCACCGGCAATGGCTCGGTCTCTTCCCGGGTCGTGCCTGCCTTGCAGGCCCTGCGCAAGGACGGCGTGCAGATCATCCGCTCTTCCCACGTCAATGCCGGTGGGTTTGTCCTGCGTAACGCCGAACAGCCTGACGACAAATATGACTGGGTGGTGGCGCATGACCTGAACCCGCAGAAAGCCCGAATCCTGGCGATGGTCGCGCTGACCAAGACCAATGACAGCAAAGAGCTGCAACGGATGTTCTGGGAATATTGATTCGCCCCTCGCCCGACCGACTCCGGTCGGGCATCTCTCATCACTCCCGCCTGACAAAAAAAACTCTTTTGCTCCTACACCAATCGGCAAAAAACACTGTCAGAGGATTCTCTTGAATTTTAAGCAGTTGCGAAAATGCCTACAGTTAAATACTGTATGCACGTACAGCTTAATAAGGATAATCCTGTGGACACCACCTCCGCCTCACCAGACACCTATGTACGCATGGGCCTGCGCGTTCAGAAAATCATCAACGGCCCAACCGCTCAAAAAGCCAGGGCAGCCCTGATCTTCCGCCTTCCAGACGAGCCCGTGGATGAATGGGAACGCCTGCTCGAAGAAATCGACGAGAACGACAACGTCACCCTCGCCCACCGCGACGATGGTGGTGTGCAGATTTTCTGGGTAGTGCCGAAGGAAGACTGAGTCGATGAGTGTCCGTTGTTTTGTCCTGCTGCTCCTGTTGTTCGCGATGGGGGCCCAGGCTGATGCGCCACGCACGTTCAGCGAGGCCAAGAAAGTCGCCTGGAAGCTGTATGCACCGCAGTCCACCGAGTTTTATTGCGGCTGCAAATACACCGGTAACAAAGTGAACCTCGCGGCGTGCGGGTATGTGCCACGCAAAAACGCCAAGCGTGCCTCCCGCATCGAGTGGGAACACATTGTCCCGGCGTGGCAAATCGGACATCAGCGCCAGTGCTGGCAGGAGGGCGGGCGTAAAAACTGTACGCGATACGACCCGACCTACCAAAAGGCCGAAGCCGACCTGCACAACCTGGTGCCCAGCATTGGCGAGGTTAATGGTGACCGCAGCAACTTCAGTTTCGGCTGGCTACCGGAGCAATCGGGCCAATACGGTTCGTGCCTGACCCAGATCGACTTCAAGGCGAAGAAAGTCATGCCCCGCCCGTCCATTCGCGGCATGATCGCCCGAACCTATTTCTACATGAGCAAGCAATATGGTTTGCGCCTGTCGAAACAGGACCAGCAGTTGTACCAGGCGTGGGACAAGACCTACCCGGTGCAAGCCTGGGAACGCCAGCGCAACCAGAGCGTGGCGTGTGTCATGGGGCGCGGCAACGAGTTCGTCGGCCCGGTCGACATGAAAGCCTGCGGCTGAGCGCCAGCGGTAAAAAAAGGCCTGGGGGTTGAACACCCCAAGCCTTTTTTTTTAGCCGCCCGGCTGGGCCCTTACTGAGCCGTCGGGCGCTCCAGCACCAGCACTTCGATGTTCTGTTTCTTCGCCTTGATGAGCGCGGCATTTACCTGCGCCTGTTTGGCATCGGCTTCTGCCCTGGAGTTGTAAGGCCCCATCAGGATGCGAGTCTTGCCATTTTCCCTGACCACGTTGGACATGAAGCTGTGCTCGATCAGCCAGCCGCTGAGATCGCTGACGGCCTGGGGCGTTTCGCCCCGTACTTCGAGATCCCACTGTGGCCCCGCCACCTGCGCCGACGTCGCCGCCGCTGCAGGTTGCGGCTTTGGTGCCTCCTCGCGCTTGCCCTCACCGCATCCCGCCAGAGCCAATACCGCGATTGCCAAGACCATTTTGCGCACAGCGTTTCCCTCTGAATGCTTAAAGCGGGGGATTTTAGCATTCATGAATACTTCGCGAGTGCCGTAAAATGGGCGCAAAACAACGAGAATGATAGTGACGGCCTCTGTATAGTTACACCTTGGGAATTAATGCTGTATCTGCGCGTCAGAAAGAGGCACCCAAACCGTGAGACTTCGCACTAATCTATACATAACACCGACCTCTGCACTGTCCGAATCAGGTGCCCCACGAAGCAATCAAGGAGAAGACCATGCTGATACTCACCCGCAAAGTCGGTGAAAGCATAAACATTGGTGATGACATTACGATCACCATCCTGGGCGTAAGCGGCCAGCAAGTCCGGATTGGCATCAATGCCCCCAAAGACGTCGCAGTGCATCGCGAAGAAATTTACCAGCGCATTCAGGCCGGCCTGACCGCTCCGGAAAAGCCACAAACCTGAATCCTGTCGTAGTCAGTAGCCAGCCCGTTCGCCCCGCAACGACGGCTGGCTAAAGATTCCAGCGCAACACGCCTGCGCTTTCCCTTCACTTTCTGTCAGCCGAATGTGAAACCCCGCGCCATCCCGCTCGCCGCCACCATCATCAGCAACACCAGCACCGCCTCGATATGACTGACTCGTGCAAATAGCGTTGCACGCCAGGTATCGATAGCCGCGCCACGCGACCGTGCAACCCGCCATTTGATCAACGTCACCATGGGCGCAATTTCCAGTAGCAGGATAACCACCAACAACGTCATCTTGAGATGGAACAACGGCTGGCTCAGGTAGTAATCCGTGCCTTTCTCGAAACCGCCAAAGGCCCGCATGCCGCCGGTAACCAGCAAGACAAGGGCAGAAATGCCCCATATGTTGTCTGCGATCAATACATCACGAGCCTCGCCTGCGCCGACAGCCAGGCGCCGAAAAGCCGTGCCACGCACCAGGACAGCCCAGAATCCAAGCGCAAACGCCAAAAGATGAATCGCTGCGAGCAACCAGTGAGTCAGCATCGGGAAACTCCTGTAAGGACGAAGTTGAATCAGCCTGTCAGTAGTAGTTCATGAACCCGGGGTTTGCCGCAAAAACATAATGTTACAGGTCTACTAGACTCCAACACTCCAGTGCCGAGGCTCTTCGAGGCACTCCCCAACCGCTGTCATTCCCACCGAAGTGACCTGAGTAAACAACATCATGTGTGAATCATGTGATTCAAACTCAACAGCAACTACCCACGAGCGTCGTCGTTTCCTTCGCCTTGCCGGATTGGGAGCAGGCGCCCTGCTATTGGCCGGTGCGCTGCCGAGCTCAATAATCCAGGCAGCCGAGAAAACCGCCGCCCCTCCAAAACCCAAAAACGTCATCAGCCCGGATGAGGCCCTGAAAAGGTTGATGGCGGGCAACGAACGCTATGTCAGCGGTAATTCCGAAACGCACGACTTCAAGGATGAACGAGAAGCATTGGTTTCCGGTCAGAACCCTTTCGTGGCGGTGCTGAGTTGCTCTGACTCGCGCATCGCCCCGGAATACGCATTCGATACCGCTCGGGGCGATCTTTTCGCTGTACGCCTGGCCGGCAACTTCGTCACCGACGAAGGCCTTGCAAGCCTCGAATACGGCGTGGCCGTGCTCGGCGCACCGCTGATCCTGGTATTGGGCCATGAGCGCTGCGGCGCCATCGAGGCTGGCGTTAAAGCCGTCAAGGAGCACACGGTGTTCCCCGGGAAGATCCCTGCACTGACGGATGCACTCAAATCCTCTGTCGAGCAGGTCAAAGGTCGTCCAGGTGACCTGGTGGAAAACGCGACCGTGCAAAACATCAAGAACTCGATCGAACGCCTCAAGCAAGCCACGCCCCTGCTGACTGATGCGCTCAGCAAGGGCCAGCTGAAAATAGTGGGGGGCATTTATCGCCTGGCGACAGGTAAAGTCGAACTGGTTGCCTGAATCGTCCAGCCATCATTGCCATGTAGCCGATGTGAAGAGCCCAGCGCGAAGGCTGGGCTCAGGTTATTTCCTGCATTCAATCATCTTGTCCGCGAGCGCCTTGGCCCTTTCAATCAACAGATTCTGCCGGTCTTCATGCGTGACCGCGCCGACAACGGGCGCCGTTAGATGGCTTTCGGCAATCAACGCGGCGCAGAAATATTGATCCCACACAGCCTTGTGATCGGACGCCTGCCTGTTCATTTGGTCGGAGATCATATGCGACTCCTTCAGATGAGATAACACTGCCTATATTACGCCTGAATTGCAGTAGCAAGGGACGGCCGTCACTTGCAGATGGGCCACTACAAAATCCACCGCAGCAGCACGTGGCTGGCTATCCAGGAGGACGCTTCGACCATCGTCCATTGCAGCAAGAGGCAAATGGACAGGTAAGCCGCAAAGAACTTGATCATTGCCCGCCTCCCCATCATTACCCTCCCGCCTCAGTGAACCCACGAATAGTCCGGTTGCCTGTCCTGCTTTGATGCAATTGGTTGCAGGCAGTTCAATGCGAGACGAATTGGTTTTCATTGCGGCTTGGCGGGGCTGAAGCAGTTCAGTAATGCCTGGGGCTTTGGCGCTTTGGCGCTTTGGGTGCGAGTTTTGAAACCACAGCTCAAATCCCGGACAACAAAAAAGGGCCCACCTTTCGGTGAGCCCTTCTAGACCGCCCAGCAGAGCGGATTTTGTTTGGTAGGCGCGATTGGACTCGAACCAACGACCCCCACCATGTCAATGTCTGCTTGAGCAAGCTGCAAGCGTTGGTGCTCTTGGCTTCTACAGAACGCCCATTCACATCATGAGGCGTCAATAATGGCCAACATTCGCTCACTCCCGTCTGGTAACTGGAATGCTCAGGTACGGATTAAAGGGAAACCTCCACAGTCCAAAACCTTCAACACCAAAGCTGAAGCCGAGTCATGGACAAAGCAGCTCGAAGCCGTGACGGTGGATCACAAGTATCACACCATCTATACACTGGGCATGACCTACTGCGAAATGATGCTCAAAGGGAAAGGCAGCTATGAGCACGCACTGAAGATCGTGGAGCATCTGGGCAGACACTTCACGCAGCCCATTCACGACATCACGCCGCAGATGATCAATGACTTCAAGATCATGCGATTGAAGAAGGTAAAGCCCTCCACGTGCAGGACGCAGCTTGCCTTTATGTCCCGATTCTACCGATTCGCGAAACGCGGCTTACTGATCGACATCCACAACCCAGTCAGCGACATTGCACTCCCCAAGCCTGACCGCTCTTCTGACAAGGTGATCCGTGCGAGCGAGCTTGAGCGGTTGCTGGCGAAATTGTCTCCAACCATGAAGCTGATTGTTGAGCTGGCATACGAGACTGCCATGCGGCGATCAGAAATCCTGAAGCTGACGAAAGACTGCCTACATCTCAAAGATCGTATTGCCGATGTGATCGACGGGAAAAACGGTACACGATCAGTTCCCCTCACCCTCCGAGCCGTCGAGATTCTCGAACTCGCCCAACTATGGGCCACTGTGGAGCGTCACCCCAACGATCTGCTCTTCATTGTCACTCCACACGCGGTGTCACAGGCTGTGCGTCTGGCACGTGTAAAGGCGGGATTGGACAGCAGTGTCAGACTGCACCAACTCAGGCACACGCGCATCACCAATGTGGCCAAGAAGGGATTCAATAACGCCCAGATAATGATTGTATCGGGGCACAGAGATACTCGATCCGTAGCGCGTTACTCCCACTTGAACGTCAGAGATGTACTGCACCTTATTGATTGACCAATCGGATTGGGCTGCCAGCCTCGATTAACTGAAGGTTGGCGACCCCGAAAACTCGTCAGAAACCATCGATAACCCGAGCATAACCTGCACTGGATTCGCCTTGCTCCAAACATTCACATCCGTTTCGTCTAGTGTTTACGGGCTTACATGGCTGTCTGGACTAAGCAAAAGGCGTTCCTCACCATGAAACTGGTTTTTGGCGAAATCTAGCTTGTCAAGTCCGGTCTTGACCGATCATCGAAATCGTGTATAATTCTCCGCCTACCCAGTAGGTAGACAGACAACTTGGAAGCCTCCACTACAACCACCGAATTGGTGCCCTTGTAAGGAGGCTTCGTTGTGTCTGGGACTCACAAAACTAAACCGGCACAACCCGAGAGGAATGCCTATCGAGAATGAACTAGAGGAGATTATGAATGCAGCATCCATCCGTTTTGAATTTGCCTGCCAGCTCGGCCAATGACGAGCACGCTCAAGCGCCAGCCCCCACCCCACAAGCACCGACCACCACTGCGTCCACGCCAGAGGAATTGGCGGTACAGCTGCGTCGTGAGGGAAAGTCTTACGCTGCAATCATGGCAGCCACTGGGCTTCCTGAGCGTAAGGTAAAACTGCTTGTGAAAGATGTACCAAAGGAAATCGCCACCCCACTGAACAAGTCGGTGAGTCGCGTATACGAGCTCGCAATTCGCGCACGAGGAGTCAAAGACTATGAGCTCCGGAGCATTCTGCACGAAGAATACGGCTGCAAGTGGAACACTGTGGAAGGACGCTATGAGAGCTCCTTTGATTCCAGCGTAATCAGACGTGTCAAAGAGAAGGTGCGTGAACGCTCCACCTGCAACAGCACCCGACCAGTTTTCGTTATGGATTGGGTCGATGACCAAGCACCTACTGCAAGTCGCCTGCTCCTTGAACAGTCAGCATTGAGCCTGATGGCTCGTGTCGATGAAGCCGTCAACGAATTCATGGAGCTCCACGCTGTTTGTGCCTCAGATGACAGTGAAGGTGCTGACTTGGCTCAACGAAAGCAAGCGTATGCTGCTCGGCAGCACATCCTGAAGCTTGTCAGCGGACTCGGAACAGAGCCGACTGCTACGCTCCTTGAACGCACAACCAAGGCCACAAATGCACTTCAGGGCACTCCAGACCATGAAGCACCATCGGTACGGAGCACGGAGGATAGGCGCCAGATGCCAGAGCCTACTGGTGCTGATCACTTCCTCGATTTCGTTGAGTCTCAGGGATGGCTGGCAGCAACCAACTGACTCCTGCCACATGCGTGTCCGACCAGCGCCCACCATATGTATAGGGTCGGACATTGGACGGCACGCACCATGACCGACAGGTCAGCGAGAACAACCTTTGAGGTGCTAGGAGGGGATATGTATTGATGATAATCAATACCCTCCAAATGAAATGGATCACACGGTGTCGGTGCGACACGGGGCTATCCTATCAACTCCGTTGAATCTCTCTGCACCGTACCAACAAGAGCGGCAAGCTCATCTGGATTGGTTTTATTAGTTTTTGTTGAGCTAGGTATCAATCTGTACTGCCGTACAGCATGCGCAACTAGCAGCTTTTGACCTTGATGCGGAGCATGGCGGGTACTCCGTGTAAGCGTTGCTTACAGATTGATTCCACAGATATGGAAGGGGATGAATGATATACAATATCATCCCCAAAGCCTGAAGGCTGACCGCCTTGTGGTGCAACCAGTCAAGCGAAGCTTGTCCAGATACCATCGTTAGCTGTCGCTAACCATCCTGCACCCATAGTCAAGATCAAAGGCAAGAGCTGGATTTGTGATTAATTGTTATTGGTAAGCAATTCGACCGTCAGGTCAGCGGTGACCCGCCCTTACAGCATGAACTACTGAACGCTTGCCGCTTTCGGTGCGAACAACCCAGTGGAGCTGGGATGGTATTGGTCTTTATGGCTTACCCCCTGAAATTACATCCAACCACCCCGGTGTCTTTTCTTCTGGTGCGAGATTTGGTGCTTTTCTAATAGAAGAATGATGACCACTGGCTGCGTCTGCAATGATCGAGAGCTTGTCGTGCATCGACACCAGTAGGAACCAAATGCCCGAACCGAAGCAGCCAACCAGAAAACCCAGTATTGCACCGATGACTTCGTGGCCTGCTCCAGAGCCTATGATGGCACCGCCAATGACACTGAAGACAATACCTACCCATGCGAAAAAGCTCACAACCTTAATGACCAGATGCTTCATGCCTACTTCCTTGCCTGTCGGCGTTCCGATATCAGATTGCCGCATTGTACAGAAGTGCAAAGGGTCAAGGTGAGTTAGCATCCCCCTGAAGATACATACTCACCACCACAGGACGGAGCTGCTTCCTCACCAATTCAGCTCCAGAGAACGCAAGGAATACTGCTATGCGTATGTTTGTGACGGAGGAAAGGCTTTTGATCGCAATTCACGAAGGCAGGAAAACGAGGATTACCAAGGAAGATGCCTCGACGTTTAGGATGTTGCTCGGCAGGGGCTTGGTAACGGGTACGAGTAGTGACGAAGCCGAGTTTATCAACGCCTCACTTACTCCGGCTGGTAACCAAGTGCTTTGGGAGATTTTCCGACGCGACTGATTCTGTATCACTAGTGTACCTAATTGCGTATAGGTCAACGAGCACGGCAAAATTGCGTCCTATGGGTGTACCGAATACGCATATAGACAACTCTAACGAGCACAGATAAAATCGGTACATCCAAAACGGTACAAGGCATTTATCATTATGTTCATCCGTGCTTACCTACGAGCCTCTACCGACTCCCAAGACGCTAGTCGTGGCAAAGGCGCTCTGATTCAGTTCGCTGCTGACAATGGTCATAAGATCGCTGCCTTCTATACCGAGAACGAATCAGGGACCAAGCTCGACCGTGCCGAACTGTTTCGCTTGCTGAACGATAGCCATGATGGTGATGTACTGCTGATTGAACAGGTGGACAGGCTGTCCCGATTGTCTCCCGATGACTGGACGAGTCTGAAGGCCATCATCGCAGCCAAGAAAGTCACAGTGGTATCTCTCGACTTGGCTACCAGCCACGCCGCATTGAAGCCACCCCAAGGACAAGATGACTTCACCAAGGGAATGATAAGTGCAGTTAATGGAATGTTGCTCGATATGCTCGCTGTGGTTGCACGCAAGGACTATGAAGACCGTCGCCGCCGTCAGGCTGAGGGTATCGAGAAGGCAAAGGCCAGAGAGGTGTACAAAGGCCGACAGGTCGATCTGGCCCTTCATAACCGTATCAAAGAATGCCTAGATGCAGGTAAGAGCATCCGCAAGACCGCCGAGATTGTGGGGTGTGCAGTGTCCACGGTCCAGCGTGTGAAGGCAGCCTAACATCCTGCTGCTCCGGTCCTACTGATTGTTCAACTCGGCTCCTGGAGACTATTCATGATCCTCGCTGACCTCATAGCTAGCGAAGCTAATGTCGCTACTGAAAATGTGATGTTACTCCGGCACTCAAACCAAATAGTCGATGCGCTTATGAGGAGAGGCAGCAGTATCGAGGAATACACGCATATGCAGCCTGTGGGCTCTAAGTACGACTATACCGACCCCTCGAAGCCATTGATTAAAGCAGTGGTGGTTATTGTCCATGACGTCGTCTGGGGAGTGTATCGAGTACTGGGCGTAGAACGCGAGGGCACTACCTATGATCTGTCAAGCGAAGCACATCGCAGCTTTGACATAGAACGGGGGGCTTATGAGCGTCCCGCTAAACTCTTTAGGATGGAACTGATTTCAAGCAGCTCGCTCGGGCATGTAGTCATTGGTTGGGAAGGCAAGAGCAGAACGCCTGTTCAGAGACACGATGGCGGATTCTTCAGGCAAATCACTGTCAATTTGCCTATGAGTCCAATTCCCGAACCCACACTTAGAGAGGCTCAAGACGAGGCAGTTGCCAAAGCCATTAAGAGCAGCCCGAAAGATCGAAAGCATCGCCTTGCGGCTGCACCAAAACTCCCTACTCGGATTGAAGTGATCACAACTGCTTTTCTAAGGAATGCTGATGTTATTGCGGAAGTGCTATTGCGAGCAGCAGGAACGTGTGAGCAGTGCAAATCGCCAGCACCTTTCGTCCGCCAATCCGATGGTAGTCCATACTTGGAGGTGCATCATCGGATACGACTTGCTGATGGTGGCGAGGATACTGTCGATAACGCCATAGCAATCTGCCCGAATTGCCATCGTCGAGCGCACTACGGCTAACCGAGCTAAATCTGGGATCCAGCACTCATCAGAACGTCTGCATGAGGTCGCTTTCAGTCTGTCGGTATGATCAGCAGCTACAGGGCAAGCTGGAACTTATTTATCGATTTTGGCGGCGCTCTTTTGGCCCCATCCCACATGGCTTAGCAGGTCAGGCAAAAACACCAGAATTACTTTTTCCAGACAACGAACCAAACCGATATCGAAGTGCAACGGAAATTTTGGCGGCGGGGTATGCGCTCTGCGGAGAAATGCTCTTGATCACTCATATGGATAAGCTCGCTGCAACGCCATAAGCGCAAGACCACCGTCGCCTATATTAAGTTCAGCCAGCGTCGACTGGCCGATTGCAAGCAGTCGAAGTAACACATCCTTGCTTTGGTAGGGCGCTGATTGCTGGGTTTCAGTCTCCCCAAATGTCTACGACGTGCTCTGGAAGAAATATCACGATATCTCCCGCGCTAAGGTTGTCTTGTTCATCGGAGCAAGCCGGGGTGTTTTGCAGCTCGCCCATAAGGTAAGGGCCAGAGCAGCCTTTGACTTCGACCCACATTCTTTCGCCAAAGAGTTCGTCACCACCATTCTCATCGAATAGCGCGAACTCGAACTGAAGCTTAACGCTATCGCCTATCACGAGGCTGTACCGCTCTGACTCTTCTGGGATGTGGAATGATTTAGGCCACCGTTCGTTGCTAGCTACCCCGCTAAGGAGATGCCAACCGTCAATCTCTAATACGGCTAACCGCTGATTGGGCTTTGCAACGTTTTCGGGGGGGAGCACTGTTGCAAATGTTGGTCGCGGTCCTATTGGAGGTTGCGTCAGGGCGGGCTGCTTGAATATTGCCCGTAGCAAGTCTTCAACCCGCTGCTCCAGCTTGTCCTCGTACCGCATATCAATGGCATAGATTCCTAAAAATTGGCCGGGTATTGAGCAGTCGGGGCCGGGAGTAAATTCACCATCTCGGATTATGGGGATGAAACACCCCCTGTCCAAGCCGGCAGAAATCCGCCCGGTGATTATTTGTTGTTCGTAACCAACACCACCGGCTCGTGCCAAAGATTTTCGGTTGTAGTCCTTCGTACATATGATCAAGGCGAAATCACAATTTTGTGCTTCCACCTCCATGAACTGAGTGAGGCTTTGCCCGGGAGCGATATGCCATTGGTCAAGCCGAACGTTTACGCCGTTTTTGGTTAGTCTCTCAGCCAGAGCGTTTACCCAAGTTTTATGAGCGTCACTTTCCCACGAGTATGAAATGAATACCTTTGGGGGGACTTCCGTTTCCGCCATTCGCACTTCCTCTGCTTCTTATCGGGTAGTTATGGGCCACTCAGTAGGTGTTGCCGTCCTTCATATTGCTTGAAACACTGGAAAGCACCAAGCCTTTCAAAGCCCGCTCATCTTCGATAAGTAGAAGAATCAAGCCCCGGAACAAGCTATCGCCAACGTTCACATTGCCCAGTGTGAACGAACCCGATATTTTGTGAACGTTCTGCATGAAATCAAAGACAACAAAGAAGGGCCCACCTTTCGGTGAGCCCTTCTAGACCGCCCAGCAGAGCGGATTTTTTTTGGTAGGCGCGATTGGACTCGAACCAACGACCCCCACCATGTCAAGGTGGTGCTCTAACCAACTGAGCTACGTGCCTGCTGTGAGGCGGCATTCTACGGAATTCCGGGAGGGTGTCAACACCTTTTTTCGAGCTAACCCTATGAATATGCAAAATATTTAATTTTGCTGCGGCGAAGAAGATTTTCCGGTGGCTGGCGGCGGTTTTTCAACTCGGGTAGGATCGACGCAATCGTTAAATTTATTAAACAGAGGCTGCAGGATGGCGAACACCCCTTACCCAGAGTCCTATTACGCCGCATCGGCCAATGCGGTGCCGCCGCGCCCGTCTTTGCAAGGCGAGGTCGAGACTGATGTCTGCGTGATCGGCGCCGGTTATACCGGACTGTCCTCGGCGTTGTTCCTGCTGGAGCACGGCTTTCGGGTGACGGTGCTGGAAGCGGCCAGGGTGGGTTTCGGTGCGTCGGGGCGCAACGGTGGGCAAATCGTTAACAGCTACAGCCGCGATATCGATGTGATCGAGCGCAGTGTCGGCCCCCGGCAGGCCCAGATGCTGGGGCAGATGGCGTTCGAAGGTGGGCGGATCATTCGTGATCGGGTGGCCAGGTACAACATCCAATGCGATTTGAAGGACGGCGGCGTGTTTGCCGCCATCACCCCCAAACAGATGGGCCACCTGGAATCCCAGAAGCGCTTGTGGGAGCGATTCGGGCACACGCAGCTGGAGTTGCTCGACCAGCGCCGCATCCGCGAGGTCGTGGCGTGCGATCAATACATCGGTGGCATGCTCGACATGAGTGGCGGGCACATCCATCCGCTCAACCTGGCGCTGGGCGAAGCGGCGGCCGTGGAGTCGTTGGGCGGCACCATTCATGAACAGTCGCCGGCAGTACGCATCGAACGCGGCGCCAGCCCGGTTGTCCACACGCCACAGGGCAAAGTCAGGGCCAAGTTCATTATCGTGGCGGGCAACGCCTACCTGGGCAACCTGGTTCCGGAGTTGGCGGCCAAATCGATGCCTTGCGGCACGCAGGTGATTACCACCGAACCCTTGGGCGATGAGTTGGCGAAAAGCCTGCTGCCCCAGGACTATTGCGTGGAAGACTGCAACTACCTGCTCGACTATTACCGCCTGAGCGGCGACAAGCGCCTGATTTTCGGCGGCGGCGTGGTATATGGCGCACGAGACCCGGCGAACATCGAAGCGATCATACGTCCGAAGATGCTCAAGGCGTTCCCGCAGCTCAAGGATGTGAAAATCGACTACGCCTGGACCGGTAATTTCCTGCTGACCCTGTCACGTCTTCCTCAGGTCGGAAGACTGGGCGACAACATTTATTACTCCCAGGGCTGCAGCGGCCATGGCGTTACCTACACGCACCTGGCGGGCAAGGTCCTGGCCGAGGCATTGCGCGGTCAGGCAGAACGTTTCGACGCCTTTGCCGACCTGCCCCACTACCCGTTCCCGGGTGGGCAACTGTTGCGCACCCCGTTTGCTGCGCTGGGTGCGTGGTACTACGGATTGCGCGACAAACTCGGGTTCTAATGCGCTAAAAAAATGCCCGTATCTGCTGATACGGGCATTTTTTATTTGCTCACAAAGCCTTTACCCAGCGATGGCGCGGTCCGCCGACAGTTTGCCAGCCCCTTCGATCAGCACCGCAATGCTGCCACCGAGCAACGCCAGGGCGAATTCATAGCCGTTGTTGGCCATGAACAGGCCGTTGCTGATATGAACCGTAAAGATCGCCACCAGTGAAAGGAAGGTCAGGCCCAATGCTGCCGGACGTACCAGCAAGCCGATGATCAATGCCAGGCCGCCGAAGAACTCGGTACCGCCCGCCAGCGTCGCCATCAGGTAGCCCGGTGTCAGGCCGATGCTTTCCATGTACTGCGCGGTGCCCGCCAGGCCATAGCCACCCAATGCCCCGAAGAGTTTTTGCGAACCGTGGGCGGCGAAGATGATGCCGACAACAATCCGCAAAACGGTCAGGCCGTAGCCAGCGCGGGTAAACAGTACCTTGTTGATCAGTGTGCTCATGCTGTGTCATCCCTAAAAGAGTGTGTGTTGGTTGGCCGCTATATTAATCAGTAAATCTCATGTTAAAAGCGTAAAAAATCCGCCATAACAATCAGTTTATTCGATCATTTACGAAGGGCAACTTTTTGCCCCTGGGGCTCCAACGACTCCCGCTCCCGATCGAACGCCAGGTAATACTTGTTCACGCTATTAACATAGCTGACAGGTCCCATTCCCACCTGCTCCATGGCGATGCGCTCCACCTGGAAAAACCACTGGTTGGGGTTCAACCCGCGACGCCTGGCTTCCGCGCGCATCCCTTGCACCCGCTCCGGGCCGATGTTGTAGGCCGCCAGCACAAAGGCCATGCGCTCGCGCTCATTGAGCTTGGGGCTGGCAAAGAACTTGCGGCGGATCATCGCCAGGTACTTGGCCCCGGCCTGCACATTGGCATCGAGCTCATGAATGTTGCTGACGCCCACCCGCTGCGCCGCTGACGGTGTGATCTGCATCAGGCCGGTTGGCGCACCGCCACTGCGTGCCGAGGGCTGCAGGCCGGACTCCTTGAACGCCAGCGCCGCCAGGTTCAGCCAGTCCATGTCCTGGGCACTTGCATGTTTCTGCAGCACCGGCCGCAGCTTTTCCAGGCGCTGGCGGTCAGCCTTGGCCAGGGGATAGTGGACCTGATACTGGCGTCGATAGATCCGCAGGAACGCAGCATCCTGGTCCGACGGCTTTTTATAGCCTGCCAGGAAACGATCGATGCTGGCGCGCAGCATTGACGCATCGCGGCGCACGAACCAGAACTCTTCGCCTGGCTCGCTGATGAGCACCTGGCGATCGACTCGTAATTTCGGCAGGATCTTGCCCCAGCGCTCGGCGATCGGTTGCTCGACGATGGTCAGGTGAAATATCCCGCCCTGGACCATCTCCAGCACATCCTCGACCGCCAGGCTCGGGTCGACCCACTCGATCTTGACCGGCGGCAATTTGTGCAGCGCCAGCTTCTGATTGATCTGGCTGATGGCGTCACCGGCGGCGCTGCCGTTGGGCAACGCCAGGGTTTTACCCGACAGTTGTTCAAGACGGGTATAGCGACGTTCGCCCTTGATCCCCACCAGCACCAACGGGATGTTACTGGCAACGGGCTCACTGCTGCTGACGGCGAAGCCTGGCTGCAAATCCAGCAACTCGCCGGGAGCCACAAGGTCGCCCTCCCCACGCTGCAATGCGCCGAGCAGTTGATCCTTGGCTCTGGGAATGATCTTGAGGGTAATTTCCTGGCCGTCGCGGGCATGGCCGTTGAGGTATTGCTCGAAAGCACGCAAGCGATGGTATTCGACGCCGATGGCCTGGCCCTGGACTTCGCCGGAGCTGTTACGGCTTTGATTGACCAGCACGCGCAGCACGCGGCTGCTGCGGATGTCCGTCAGGTCACGCACCTTGGTCGCCGGTACGGCTTGCAGCGGCCCGGGCAGACGCGCAACCGCCGACATCGGCAGCAGCAGCGAGCAACACAGCAGTAGCAAAATCGAGGGACGAATCATCCACTCTCCGCAAAGAATTCAGGTCGACTGCATGAATGGCTTCACGCAATCAAGCGACAGAAACAGAGCGCCCTGAAGCGCTGGCAACGCGCGAAAGACTGGCACAATGATGGCAGCGTCACCACCCAGACTTCTTCGCGGCATTAAGAGACAGCGATAACCTGTTGTAGTTCTTGGCTTTTCTTATAAATCCTGGGCTCTGGTATGCTTTGCGGTCCTGGGCCCGAGGTAGCACCATGCAACTCATCGATATCGGCGTCAACCTGACCAACCCCAGTTTTGCCGACAAGCACCAGGCTGTACTGGACCGCGCCTATGCCGCCGGAGTCTGCCAATTGGTGCTCACTGGCACCAGTGTCGAGGGCAGTGAGCAGGCACTGGAGTTGTGCCAGCAACTGGACGAAACAGCGCAACGGCTGTTTGCCACCGCCGGCGTTCATCCCCACGCGGCCAGCGACTGGAATGCCGACAGTGCGCGTCGCCTGCGCAGCCTGCTGAAGGAAGCGAACATCGTGGCGATTGGTGAATGCGGCCTGGATTTCAACCGCGATTTTTCACCGCGCGCACAACAGGAGAAAGTCCTCGAAGAACACCTGGCGCTGGCGGTAGAACTGCAAATGCCAGTGTTCCTGCACGAACGCGATGCGAGCCAGCGCCTGCTGGAAATCCTGCGCGACTACCGCGATCAATTGCCGGCCGCCGTGGTGCATTGCTTCACCGGCGAAAAGAAAGCCCTGTTCAGTTACCTGGACATGGATTTGCACATCGGCATCACCGGCTGGATTTGCGATGAGCGCCGAGGCACGCATTTGCACCCGCTGGTCAAGGAGATCAAGCGTGGGCGGTTGATGCTGGAGAGCGATGCGCCATACCTGTTACCGCGCAGCCTTCGGCCCAAACCGAAAAACGGTCGCAACGAGCCGGCGTATCTGACGGAAGTCTTACGTGAGGTGGCCTTGCACCGCGGGGAAAGCCAGGAAGACCTGGCCGCCCACAGTACGGCGTGCGCGCGGGCGTTCTACGGGCTGCCCAGCGTGGATTGAACGCGGGCCCGGATCGGGCCCACGCTACGACTGCGGTCTTAGTGACTGCTGCGCAACATTTCCTTGGGCACGTATTTGCCGATCTCGAACTTGCCGATCGCCGCGCGGTGCACTTCATCCGGGCCGTCAGCCAGGCGCAGGGTGCGTTGCATGGCATACATATAGGCCAGCGGGAAATCGTTGGACACCCCTGCCCCGCCATGGATCTGGATCGCCCGGTCGATTACGCGCAAGGCCACGTTTGGCGCCACCACTTTGATCTGCGCAATTTCACTCTTCGCCACTTTGTTTCCGACGGTGTCCATCATGTACGCCGCCTTGAGCGTCAGCAGGCGAGCCATGTCGATCTCCATCCGCGAATCGGCGATCTTGTCGATGTTGCCGCCCAGACGCGCCAGGGGTTTGCCGAACGCGGTACGGTTCACCGAGCGTTTACACATCAGTTCCAGCGCACGTTCCGCCATGCCGATCGAACGCATGCAGTGGTGAATCCGGCCCGGGCCAAGACGACCCTGGGCAATTTCGAAGCCGCGCCCTTCACCCAACAGGACGTTTTCGTACGGCACCCGGACATTTTCAAACAGCACTTCAGCATGGCCGTGAGGTGCATCGTCATAGCCGAACACGGGCAACGGACGCACGATCTTCACGCCGGGGGTGTCCACCGGAACCAGAATCATCGAGTGCTGCGCATGGCGCGGCGCGTCGGGATTGCTCAGGCCCATGAAGATCAGGATCTTGCAACGCGGATCGCACGCGCCGGAGGTCCACCATTTCTTGCCGTTGATCACCCACTCGTCACCCTGGCGCTCGGCACGGGCGGCCATGTTGGTGGCGTCGGAGGACGCAACGTCTGGTTCGGTCATGGCGAACGCTGAGCGAATCTCGCCGCGCAACAAGGGTTCGAGCCAGCGTTGTTTCTGTTCTTCGTTGGCGTAGCGCACCAGTACTTCCATGTTGCCAGTGTCTGGCGCCGAACAGTTGAACGGCTCAGGCCCCAGCAGCGAACGCCCCATGATCTCCGCCAGCGGAGCGTATTCAAGGTTGGTCAGGCCAGCGCCGAGCTCGGACTCAGGCAGAAACAAATTCCACAGGCCTTGAGCCTTGGCCTTGAGTTTGAGTTCTTCCATGATCGCGGTCGGCTGCCAGCGGTCGCCCTCGGCGACCTGGCGCTCGAATACCGCTTCGGCGGGATAGACATAGGTGTCCATGAACGCGGTCACGCGCTCACGCAGTTCTTGCACCTTGGGCGAATAAGCGAAATCCATGGGCAGCTACCTTCTTGCGGGAGGTTGTTTAGGTCATGCAATCGATGCTAGAACAGCCATGAAAATTTACCTAGCCTATTCTCGGCGTGTATAAACATTCATCACCGATATATGATCGACTGATAGCCAAGGCTACCGTCCACACAATAAGAGAGCCGCGTAAATGAATCTGAGCAAGGTCGACCTCAACCTTTTCATCGTCTTCGACGCGATCTACACCGAAGCCAACCTGACCCGTGCTGGCCAGATCGTCGGGATTACCCAACCTGCGGTGTCCAACGCGCTGGCCCGCCTGCGCGAGACCTTCAACGATCCATTGTTCGTGCGCACCGCCCAAGGCATGGTGCCAACACCCATGGCGCAAAACATTATCGGCCCGGTGCGCAACGCGCTGTCACTGCTGCGCGTTTCGGTACAGGAAAGCCGCATCTTCAATCCATTGCAGGCGGTCAAGACCTACCGCATCAGCATGACCGACCTCACTGAAGCCGTGATCCTGCCACCGCTGTTCCAGCGCCTGCGCCGCCTTGCGCCGACGGTCATCATCGAAAGCTTTTTGTCCAAGCGCCGCGAGACCACCAAGGAACTGGCCGCGGGCCGACTCGACTTCGCCGTGGATGCACCACTCAACACCGACCCGCAGGTGCGTCACGTCAAGTTGATGGAGGATCGCTACGTGTGCGCCATGCGCAAAGGGCACCCGCTGGCGGGCAAGGAAAAATTCACCCTCGATGATTACCTGGGACTGACCCACATCCACATTTCCAGCCGTCGCAGCGGCCTGGGTTATGTCGACCTGGCCCTCGGCAAAATGGGCATCCAGCGCAAGATCGCCCTGCGCTCCCAGCATTACCTGATGGCCTCGCAGGTGCTGCAGCAGACCGATATGGTCATGACCGTGCCGGAACGCTTCGCGCGCCGCAACGATTTGCACGCCTTTTATCTGCCAGTCAACGATGTGCCCCCGGTGGAAACCCACCTTTACTGGCACGAAAGCACTGACCAGGACCCGGCGAACCGCTGGATGCGCGAGCAGATGATCGAGTTGTGCCAGCAGGTGACGGCGCAGGAGAAGAAGCTGGAGAAGGTGTAGGACGCTGGACCGCAGCGCCTTCTTCGCGAGCAGGCTCGCTCCCACATGGGTCTCCAGTGAACACAATATTTGTGTCAGACAGAGATCCCCTGTGGGAGCGAGCCTGCTCGCGATGGGGCCAGCGAGGTTACTGAAAAACCCTGCCCCTTGACGTAAACGTCAACCTGCCATTAGCTTAGCGCCATGACCTTTTGCGAGCGCGCCCATGAGCAGCCAGACCTACAGCATTTCCGACCTCGCCCGTGAGCTCGACATCACCACCCGGGCCATTCGCTTCTATGAAGAACAAGGTTTGCTCAGCCCCGAGCGACGTGGCCAGGAACGCATCTACTCACCCCGCGACAAGGTCAGCCTGAAGTTGATCCTGCGGGGCAAGCGTATCGGTTTTTCCCTGGCCGAGTGCCGCGAGCTGATCGAGCTCTACGATCCTTCCAGCGGTAACACCAAGCAACTGCACAGCATGCTGGCGAAAATCAGCGAGCGTCGGGAACAACTGGAACAGCAGATGCTGGATATCGAGCAGATGAAACTGGAGCTTGATACGGCTGAAGAGCGCTGTGTGCAGGCGCTGGAACAAACCCTCAAGAACCAGGAATCGGTTCAATAGATCCACACAAATCGAATGTGGGAGCGGGCTTGCTCGCGAATGCGATTTGTCATTCAACATTGATGTGGGCTGAACTGGCGTATTCGCGAGCAAGCCCGCTCCCACATTAGATCACCGCTCACCCAATACTTCAGGTGATTCTTATGTCCCTACCAACCCACGTACGCATTGTCGAAGTCGGCCCTCGCGACGGTTTGCAAAACGAAGCCCAACCCATCAGCGTTGCCGACAAGGTGCAGTTGGTCGACGCACTGACGGCGGCGGGCCTTGGCTATATAGAAGTCGGCAGTTTCGTCTCGCCCAAGTGGGTACCGCAGATGGCGGGTTCCGCCGAGGTGTTTGCGCAGATCCAGCGTAAACCCGGCGTGACCTATGGCGCTCTCGCCCCCAACCTGCGCGGCTTTGAAGATGCCCTTGCCTGCGGGGTCAAGGAAGTCGCGGTGTTCGCCGCGGCGTCCGAAGCGTTTTCCCAGCGCAACATCAACTGCTCGATCAGTGAAAGCCTGGAGCGATTCGCCCCCATCATGGAGGCCGCCAAGCAGCATGGCGTCAGCGTGCGCGGTTACGTGTCCTGCGTGCTGGGCTGCCCCTATGAGGGTGACGTCGCACCCGAGCAAGTTGCACGGGTCGCACGGGAACTCTATGCCATGGGCTGCTACGAGGTGTCGCTGGGCGACACCATCGGCACCGGCACCGCGGGCGCCACACGCAAGATGTTCGACGTGGTGTCGGCCGATGTGCCCCGGGAAAAACTCGCCGGGCACTTCCACGACACCTACGGCCAGGCCATGGCCAATATCTACGCCAGCCTGCTGGAAGGTATCTCGGTGTTCGACAGCTCCATCGCCGGCCTTGGTGGCTGCCCCTATGCCAAGGGCGCCAGCGGCAACGTCGCCACCGAGGACGTGGTTTACCTGCTCAACGGCCTCGGGATCGAAACCGGAATCAACCTGGATGCACTGATCCTGGCCGGCCAGCAAATTTGTACCGTGCTGGGGCGCCCCACCGGTTCCCGTGTAGCGAAGGCGCGCAGCGCACACTGAGTGTGCGGTTGTGTCGGGGTGTTACCGCAGACACAAAAGCGTGGCCACAAACGAGTAACACGGAAACAAAACGTAGGGTTTTCCCTGATGCCGAAAACCCTACAAAAAACCAAGTGCTTGTTTTTAAAGGCTTTTTAAAAGTTGGCACGGCTTCTGCTATATCTATCGCATAACAAGAATAAAAAAATTGCGGCAAACCCAATAAAAACAAGACGTAACGACTCTGACATAACAAAAACAACACGGCAGAGACGCAGCTAACAGATTTTTTTGGAGAAGATGTGCTTTTCAGGGTGCTTTTCGGAGTTACCCGCAACCGGGCAGAGAACAATAAAACTACCTTCAGGTAGCTCCCGAACTGGTTGGATCGCTAAGCGAAAAAGTAGATCAGCGCTCAAAAAAATACGTTTGCTCTTGATCCCGGATGGGGATCGACAAAAACAGCGGTAAAGGGCCACGGTTACCAAAAACAAAAACAAACCGCCCCTCAATAATAAAAAAAGAGCACGCGCAACGAAAATTAAAGGGGAGCTTCGGCTCCCCTTTGTGCTGTCTGGCATTCACGATTTCACCGCCCCCTGTAGGAGCGAGCATGCTCGCGATGGCGGTGGTTCAGCCGACAAATACATCGGATGTGCTGCCGTCATCGCGGGCAAGCCCGCTCCCAAAGGGTTAATCATCAGCCCTGCTTGCTACGCAGCTCCTCGATGCTGATCTCGCGCATCCGAAACTTCTGGATCTTGCCCGTCACGGTCATTGGAAACTCATCCACGAACTTGAAGTAGCGCGGCGTCTTGAAGTGCGCGATGCGCTCCTTGCACCAGGCTTGCAGCTCCTGCTCGGTGGCGCTATGGCCGGGGTGGAACTTGATCCAGGCAACGATCTCTTCACCATAACGCGAGCACGGAATGCCGATCACCTGCACATCGGCCACCGCCGGGTGGGTGAAGAAGAACTCTTCCAGCTCGCGCGGATAAATATTCTCGCCACCACGAATGATCATGTCCTTGTTGCGCCCGGCAATGCACACGTAGCCCTCTTCATTCATGCTGGCCAGGTCGCCGGTGTGCATCCAGCCGGCCTGGTCGATGGCTTCCGCCGTACCTTGCGGGTTGTTCCAGTAGCCGAGCATCACACTGTAGCCGCGAGTACAGAGCTCACCGATGGTGCCACGGGGCACCAGATTGCCCGCTTCGTCGATGATTTTGCTTTCCAGCTGTGGCTGGGTACGGCCGACAGTGGTCACGCGCAACTCGAGATCGTCCGAGGGACCTGTCTGCAACGACACCGGGCTGGTTTCCGTCATGCCATAGGCAATCTGCACTTCGTTCATGTGCATTTCATTGATGACCCGGCGCATGACCTCGATCGGGCAAGTCGCCCCGGCCATGATCCCGGTGCGCAGGCTCGACAGGTCGAACTCGGCGCGTTGTGGCTGATCGAGCATGGCGATGAACATGGTCGGCACACCGTAGAGCGCGGTGGCTTTTTCTTCGGCGACAGTGCGCAGGGTCAGCAGCGGATCGAACGCGTCGCTGGGGTAGATCATGGTGCTGCCGTGGGTGATGCAACCGAGGTTACCCATGACCATGCCGAAGCAGTGGTACAACGGCACCGGGATCACCAGACGGTCGACGGCGCTCAGGCCCAGGCTCTCGCCGACCATGTAGCCATTATTGAGAATGTTGTAGTGGCTGAGGGTCGCGCCCTTTGGGAAGCCGGTCGTGCCGGAGGTGTACTGGATGTTCACCGCCTGATCGAAGTGCAGGCTGTCCTGGCGTTCATGCAATTGCTCGACCGATACGCTGCCCGCCAGCCCGGTCAATTGCGACCAGGGCAGGAAACCCTGCGGCGGCTGCGCGTCGAGGCTGATCACGCCGCGCAGTTCCGGCAGGCGCTCGCTGTGCAATTTGCCGATGGCTTGCCCTGCCAGCTCCGGCACCAGGCCCTGCAGCATGGCGTGATAATCGGAGGTCTTGAAAGACCCGGCGCTGACCAGCCATTGGCAGCCGGACTGCTTCAACACGTATTCGAGTTCGGAACTGCGATAGGCCGGGTTGATGTTGACCAGGATCACGCCAATCTTCGCGGTGGCGACCTGTGTAATGCACCACTGGGCACAGTTAGGCGCCCAGATGCCAAGGCGGTCGCCGGCCTGCAGGCCCAGCCCCAATAACGCCCGGGCATGCAGGTCTACCGCATCGGCCAATTGTCGCCAGGTGTAGCGCAGCTGTTGATGGCGCACGACCAGCGCTTCCCCGTTCGGGTACTTTGCCACGGTATTGTCGAACGCCTGGCCGATGGTCATCGCCAGCAAGGCTTTGTCCTGGGAACCACGGGTGTAACTGCGTTGCGGGCTTGCACTGGGTTGATCCATGACGACCCCTATTGTCTTTATTGATGGGCTACCGACGGATACCTGTAGGAGCAGCCGGTCGACGCTCGAATGCTCGCGAAAGTCGTCAACAATAACGCGTGTTTTCTGAATAAACGCTTCAGCCTTGCGTTCATCGCGAGCATTCGAGCGTCGACCGGCTGCTCCTACAGGAACCTGCCTCTACTCTCGCTCAAGTTGACGTTAACGTAAAGGGCGATTGACAGCCATTCGTCACAGGTTTACGTTAACGTAAAGGTGAGAGCCAAAACACTGCCCTCCCCGCCCAACAAAAAAGCCAAAAGGTGACCCATGAGCTACCCATCCCTGAACTTTGCCCTCGGTGAAACCATCGACATGCTGCGCGATCAGGTCCAGTCCTTCGTCGCCAAGGAGATCGCCCCGCGCGCCGCTCAGATCGACATCGACAACCTGTTCCCCGCTGACCTGTGGCGTAAATTCGGCGACATGGGCCTGCTGGGCATCACCGTGCCGGAAGAGTACGGCGGCGCCGGCCTGGGCTACCTGGCGCACGTGGTTGCGATGGAAGAAATCAGCCGTGGCTCGGCTTCTGTAGCCCTGTCCTACGGCGCGCACTCCAATCTCTGCGTCAACCAGATCAACCGCAATGGCAACCACGAACAGAAATCCAAATACCTGCCCAAGCTGATCAGCGGCGAGCACATCGGCGCCCTGGCCATGAGTGAGCCGAACGCCGGTTCCGACGTGGTCTCGATGAAGCTGCGTGCCGACAAGCGCGGCGATCACTACGTGCTCAATGGCAGCAAGACCTGGATCACCAACGGTCCGGACGCCAACACCTACGTGATCTACGCCAAGACCGACCTGGAAAAAGGCCCCCACGGCATCACCGCCTTTATCGTCGAGCGCGACTGGAAAGGCTTCAGCCGCAGCAACAAGTTCGACAAGCTCGGCATGCGCGGCTCCAACACCTGCGAGCTGTTCTTCGATGACGTCGAAGTGCCGGAAGAAAACATCCTCGGCGCGCTTAACGGCGGCGTGAAGGTGCTGATGAGCGGACTCGACTACGAACGCGTCGTGCTTTCAGGCGGCCCGACCGGGATCATGCAGGCCTGCATGGACCTGATCGTGCCCTACATCCACGACCGCAAGCAGTTCGGCCAGAGCATCGGCGAGTTCCAGCTGATCCAGGGCAAGGTTGCCGACATGTACACCCAGCTCAACGCCAGCCGCGCCTACCTGTACGCCGTGGCCCAGGCCTGCGAGCGCGGCGAAACCACGCGCAAGGACGCTGCCGGCGTGATCCTCTACAGCGCCGAACGCGCCACGCAAATGGCCCTCGACGCGATCCAGATTCTCGGTGGCAACGGCTACATCAACGAATTCCCGGCCGGGCGCCTGCTGCGTGACGCCAAGCTGTACGAAATCGGCGCGGGTACCAGTGAGATCCGTCGCATGCTGATCGGTCGCGAACTGTTCAACGAAACCCGCTAAACGGAGCTGTCCATGGCTATCCTGCATACCCAGCTCAACCCCCGTTCCGCGGAGTTCGCGACCAACAGCGCGGCGATGCTCAAACAGGTCGATGCCTTGCACACCCTGCTTGCCCAGGTGGCACAAGGTGGCGGCCCGAAAGCGCAAGAACGCCACACCTCCCGGGGCAAGCTGCTGCCGCGCGAGCGCATCAACCGCCTGCTCGACCCGGGTTCGCCATTTCTGGAGATCAGCCAGTTGGCCGCCTACGAGGTGTACGGCGAAGACGTTCCCGCCGCTGGCGTGATTGCCGGGATCGGCCGCGTGGAAGGCGTCGAATGCATGATCGTCGCCAACGATGCCACGGTAAAAGGTGGCTCGTACTACCCGCTGACAGTGAAAAAGCACCTGCGCGCCCAGACGATCGCCCAGCAGAATCGCCTGCCGTGCATCTACCTGGTGGATTCCGGCGGCGCCAACCTGCCGCGCCAGGATGAAGTGTTTCCGGACCGTGAGCACTTCGGGCGGATCTTCTTCAACCAGGCCAACATGAGCGCCCAGGGCATCCCGCAGATTGCCGTGGTCATGGGCTCCTGCACCGCGGGCGGTGCCTATGTACCGGCCATGGCCGACGAGGCAATCATGGTGCGCGAGCAAGCGACCATCTTCCTCGCCGGCCCACCGCTGGTGAAAGCCGCGACGGGCGAAGTGGTCAGCGCCGAAGACCTGGGCGGGGCCGATGTGCACTGCAAGATCTCCGGTGTGGCCGACCATTACGCCGAAAGCGACGAACATGCCCTGGCCATCGCCCGCCGCAGCGTTGCCAACCTCAACTGGCGCAAGCTGGGTGAAGTGCAGCAACGCGCACCGATCGCCCCGCTCTACGCCAGCGACGAGCTGTACGGCATCGTGCCGGCCGATGCCAAGCAACCGTTCGACGTGCGTGAAGTGATTGCACGGCTGGTGGACGGCTCGGTGTTCGACGAATTCAAAGCGCTGTTCGGAACCACGCTGGTGTGCGGTTTTGCCTACCTGCACGGTTACCCGATCGCGATCCTGGCCAACAACGGCATTCTCTTTGCCGAAGCTGCACAGAAAGGTGCGCACTTCATCGAGCTGGCTTGCCAGCGCGGCATCCCGCTGCTGTTCCTGCAGAACATCACCGGGTTCATGGTCGGGCAAAAATACGAAGCCGGCGGCATCGCCAAGCACGGGGCGAAACTGGTGACCGCCGTGGCCTGCGCCAAGGTGCCGAAGTTCACCGTGATCATCGGCGGCAGCTTCGGCGCCGGTAACTACGGCATGTGTGGTCGGGCCTACGATCCACGTTTCCTGTGGATGTGGCCGAACGCGCGCATCGGCGTGATGGGTGCCGAACAGGCAGCCGGCGTGTTGGTGCAGGTCAAGCGCGAGCAGGCCGAGCGTGGTGGTCATGGTTTCAGTGCCGAGCAGGAAGCCGAGATCAAGCAACCGATCCTCGACCAGTACGAAGAACAGGGCCACCCCTACTATTCCAGCGCTCGCCTGTGGGATGACGGCGTCATCGACCCGGCCCAGACCCGCGATGTCCTGGCACTGGCCTTGTCCGCGTCGTTGAACGCACCCATCGAACCGAGCCGCTTCGGCGTGTTCCGGATGTGATTTTTTTGTAGGAACGGGCTTTTGTGGCGAGGGGATTTATCCCCGTTCGATTGCGCAGCAATCGCCACCAATCGTGAGCGAGCCAGTTCCCACAAAGACCGTGGAGAAGGATGAATATGAGCGACTTCAACACCCTCGAACTGCTGACCGACCCGCGTGGCTTTGCCACGCTGTGGCTCAGTCGTGAAGAAAAGAACAACGCCTTCAACGCCCAGATGATCCGCGAACTGATCCTCGCCCTGGACAAGGTGGCCAGCGATGCCAACGTGCGTTTCCTGCTGGTGCGTGGTCGCGGCAAACACTTCAGCGCCGGCGCCGACCTGGCCTGGATGCAGCAATCGGCTGAACTCGATTACGCCACCAACCTCGACGACGCCCGAGAACTGGCAGAGTTGATGTACAACCTCGCCAAGCTGAAAATCCCGACCCTGGCCGTGGTGCAAGGCGCGGCGTTCGGCGGCGCCCTGGGCCTGATCAGTTGCTGTGACATGGCCATCGGCGCCGATGACGCGCAGTTCTGCCTGTCGGAAGTGCGTATCGGCCTGGCACCGGCCGTGATCAGCCCGTTCGTGGTACAAGCCATGGGCGAGCGCGCCACCCGACGCTATGCCTTGACCGCTGAGCGCTTCGGCGGGCAACGGGCACGGGAGCTCGGCCTGTTGTCGGAGAGTTACCCGACGGCCGAGCTGGAACAGAAAATCGAACAGTGGATCGACAACCTGCTGCTCAACAGCCCGGCGGCCATGCGCGCCAGCAAGGACCTGCTGCGTGAAGTCGGCGACGGCACGCTGACCCCGTCCCTGCGTCGCTACACCGAGAACGCCATTGCCCGCATCCGCGTCAGCCCGGAAGGCCAGGAAGGCCTGCGCGCCTTCCTGCAAAAACGTCCGCCGAGCTGGCAAGCCGCAACCACCACCAAGGAGCCGCGTTGATGAGCGCACCTGTCCTCACTACCCTGTTGGTGGCCAACCGCGGCGAAATCGCCTGTCGGGTAATGCGCACCGCCAAAGCCCTGGGCCTGACCACCGTGGCTGTACACAGCGCCACCGACCGCGATGCCCGACACAGCCGTGAAGCCGATATCCGTGTCGACCTCGGCGGCAGCAAGGCCGCCGACAGTTACCTGCAAATCGACAAGTTGATTGCCGCCGCCAAGGCCAGCGGTGCCCAGGCGATCCATCCCGGCTACGGTTTCCTCTCCGAGAATGCCGGGTTCGCCCGCGCCATCGAAGCCGCTGGCCTGATCTTCCTCGGCCCGCCCGCCTCGGCCATCGACGCCATGGGCAGTAAATCCGCGGCCAAGGCCTTGATGGAAACCGCTGGCGTGCCGTTGGTACCGGGCTATCACGGTGAAGCCCAGGACCTCGAGACCTTCCGCGACGCCTGCGAACGCATCGGCTACCCGGTGCTGCTCAAGGCCACGGCCGGTGGCGGCGGCAAGGGCATGAAAGTGGTCGAGGACGTCAGCCAATTGGCCGAAGCCCTGGCCTCGGCGCAACGTGAAGCTCAATCGTCGTTCGGCGATTCGCGGATGCTGGTGGAGAAGTACCTGCTCAAACCCCGCCACGTGGAGATCCAGGTGTTCGCCGATCAACACGGCAACTGCCTGTACCTCAACGAACGCGACTGCTCGATTCAGCGTCGGCACCAGAAAGTCGTCGAAGAAGCGCCGGCGCCCGGCCTGAGCCCTGAACTGCGCCGCGCCATGGGCGAAGCGGCCGTGCGTTCGGCACAGGCCATCGGTTACGTCGGTGCTGGCACCGTGGAATTCCTGCTGGATGCCCGCGGCGAATTTTTCTTCATGGAGATGAACACCCGCCTGCAGGTCGAACACCCGGTAACCGAAGCCATTACCGGCCTCGACCTGGTGGCCTGGCAGATTCGTGTGGCCCGCGGCGAAGCCTTGCCGATGACCCAGGACCAGGTGCCGCTGAACGGTCACGCGATTGAAGTGCGCTTATACGCCGAAGATCCGGGCAATGACTTCCTGCCCGCTACCGGTCGCCTGGAACTGTATCGCGAATCCGCGCCGGGTGCGGGTCGCCGGGTGGACAGCGGCGTTGAAGAAGGCGATGAGATTTCGCCGTTCTACGACCCGATGCTCGGCAAGCTGATTGCCTGGGGTGAGGACCGTGAGCAGGCGCGCTTGCGACTGCTGGCCATGCTCGACGAATTCGCGATTGGCGGGCTCAAGACCAACATCAACTTCCTGCGGCGAATCATCGGTCATCCGGCGTTTGCCCAGGCCGAACTCGATACCGGGTTCATTCCCCGTTACCAGGAACAGCTTTTGCCACAACCTGCGGCACTCAGCGACGCGTTCTGGCAAGCCGCCGCCCAGGCATTCGTCCAGAGCCTGCACAGCCCATCGCGCAGCGATGACCCAAGCTCGCCGTGGGCTATCGGCAACGGTATGCGCGCCGGTTTGCCCGCGCAAATCACCCTGCACCTGAGTTGCGAGGGCCAGGACCGCGCGTTGACGCTGGGTAACCCCCAATCCCAAAGCGCCCGACTCAAGGGCGAGCAGTTGCTGACCGAGCACGAAGGCGTGCGTCGCCAGCACCGGGCGATCCGCCGTGGCGACTGTGTCTACCTGCAATGGGAAGGCGAACTGCGCCGCATCGAGACCTACGACCCGATCACCGCCGTAGAAGCCAGTCACGCCCATCACGGCGGGCTCACCGCCCCCATGAATGGCAGCATCGTGCGCGTGCTGGTGGAGGCCGGGCAAACGGTCGAGGCCGGGGCGCAACTGGTGGTGCTGGAGGCCATGAAGATGGAGCACAGCATCCGCGCACCCCACGCCGGTGTGATCAAGGCGCTGTATTGCCAGGAAGGCGAGATGGTCAGCGAAGGCAGTGCCCTGGTCGAACTGGAAGAAGCCTGACAGGCAGGCCGGCCCCGCGCATGACGCGGGCCGGCCTGGCTAGAATTTCACGGTTGCCTGGACCACCACGCCGATAATTCGGCACTCGTCGGTGAACAGGCTTTTCGGGTAGGTCGGATTGAGCGGGACCAGGTAACGCTGCCCGCCCTCCTCACTCAACTTGCGAAAAATCGCCTCGCTGCTGTCCGGCCATTGCGCGATCACCAGCTTGCCCGGCACCGCGTCCACATCCGGGTCCACCAGGATCAACATGCCCTCGGCAACGCTGGGACCGCTGGGAGCGGTCATGGCATCGCCAACCACCGTCAGCCAGAACGCCGCGCCTCGAGCGTGGTAGTCAGACAGTTCGAAACGGTACGGCGCCCGCTCGCCATCGCGCACCTGCACGGTGTCCCGCCAGTCACTGACCGGGTAGCGAAAGTACGGGTTGTACTTTTGCGTCAGGCAGACCTCATCGTCCTGTTCCTGCCCATGTTCGCGAATCACCAGCGCCACTTCGAGAAAATCCAGGCCCAGGGCCTGCAGCACGCGATTCATGTCGTCGATGCCAGGCTGACGGCGTTTTGTCAGCCAATGCCCGATGCCACCCTGGGACATCCCGAGGCGGTCGGCGAGTATTTCCTGAGTGATCTTGAGTTCACTCATCTTGGCCTTGACCAATGCTATCCATTTATCCATGTGCGGCACGATACGTGGGGGACCTCGGTCGACAAAACACAAAATGTAGTATTAATAGAATTGTCATAAATACGTAACGTATTAGGATGGGTAAACGGATCTGAATTTATCACGGAGTTCGCCTTGACCATGAATCCACCCAGCAACGACTTGCCCGACATGCAAATCGACACGTCCCTCAACTCACCCCAGGGCTCCGCCGCCGCACAGCGAGCATTGGATTATTACTTGAAACCAGCTATTGCAGAGGAAGCAGCGCCGGAGCGCCTCTTTGACGTAAACCGAAATATCAGCATCGAAGAAGCCCTGGTGCATGCTTCAGGGCTGCTACGTTGTGCGGCCGCCACTGCCTACGAGTCAGCCAGTCATTTGCACGGGGCACATCGGGACCTGGCGCTCTCGACCGTGCATATGATCGACATGGCAAAGGCAATGGTGAACCGCTCCCTGGAGGGCGGCCAGAAAGGCTAGTTGGAGGAGTACCGGGACAGAAGGACAGGAAAGAATTTTCCCGACGCGCAGCCAAAATCGTTTGACTTGCAAACGAGAATGATTATTATTGCATCAGCTGATCGCGAGATCAGTCGATGGACCAGGGACCTTAGGTCGGTCGCCTGGACTATCTCCTCATCAGGCTAATCACGGTTTTTGACCCGGCTTTTTGCCGGGTCTTTTTTTTGCCAGTTTTCTGGCTTATGGCTTCAGGCTAATGAAGTCTTGATGTGTCGCAAATTCGATGGCGCGGATCATATCAAAACAACATTAGTCGGCAAGAGAAGCCTTCTGTCGAGGGGGCAAACTAATGGCAAATAGCACTTGAGAATCAATCGCATACTCTCTAAGCTGCGACGGCGTCAAGGAAGACGCCCCCTCAGCCTATCAATACACGGCTATATGCGAGTCCGCTCGCGGCTCGGTCCCGCCACACAGTACACCGGTGTCAGGATCGCGCAGGATGATCTGGCCCCGCCCGTAACTCGTGCGATCGCACACCACCTCGACTTCGTGCCCGCGCCGTGCCAGTGCCGCCGCCATGTCTCGCGAGGCGTCCTGCTCGATGCCAACCTTCAGTTCGCCCAACCATTGCCAGCGCGGTGCGTCCAGGGCCGCTTGTGGATTGAGCCCGAAATCCACCAGGTTCATGACCATCTGCACATGCCCCTGGGGCTGCATGTAGCCGCCCATCACGCCGAAAGGTCCCAGCGCTTCACCGTCCTTGCTGAGAAACCCGGGAATGATGGTATGGAAGGTCTTTTTCCCAGGTGCCAGGCAATTCGCATGGCTGGGATCAAGGCTGAATTCTTCGCCACGGTTTTGCAGGGCGATACCGCTGTCGGGCAGCACCACGCCGGAACCGAATCCGTGATAATTGCTCTGGATGAATGACACCATGTTGCCGTCGGCATCGGCGGTGGCCAGGTAGACGGTGCCACTGGCATGGGGATCGCCCGGCTTCGGTGCCGCCGCGCGTTCGCCGATCTGTGCCCGCCGGTGGGTGGCATAGGCGTCGCTGAGCAAATCGTCCACGGCAACCCGCATGTGCTGCGGGTCTGTGATGTAGTGCAGCCCATCGCTGTAGGCGAGCTTCATGGCTTCAAGTTGACGGTGCCAGGTCTGTTGGCTGTCACGGTGGTCGAATGCGAATCCTTCGAGAATCTTCAGCGTCATCAAGGCCACCAGTCCCTGGCCGCTCGGCGGAATCTCCCAGACGTCGACACCGCGGTAGTTAACCTTGATCGGCTCGACCCACTGGGCGCGGTAGTCTTGCAGATCACTGGCACGCAGGTAGCCGCCGGTGGCGCGCGAATGAGCGTCCAGGCGTTGCGCCAATGCGCCGCGATAGAAGCTTTCGCAACCGCTGGCCGCCAGCTCGCTCAAAGTGCGTGCCTGGGCCGGGTTGCGAAACAGTTCGCCTGCGCGCGGTGCACGGCCGTCAATCAGAAAGGTTTCGAACCAGCTGTCGAGCACGTCGCTACGATCAGGAGTGAAATCTTCCAGTGCGGTTTGCCACTGCAAGGCAACCACCGGCGATACCGGAAATCCATCCCGCGCCAGGCTGATCGCCGGCTGCAACAGATCGGCAAAGGGCAGGCGACCAAACCGCGTGGACAGCTCAGCCCAGGCGGATGGACAGCCCGGCACCGTTACAGGCGTCCAGCCATGCAGCGGCATTTTTTCATGACCGGCCGCCCTCACCGCCTCGATGCTCAAGGCTTGCGGGGCTGCACCGTTGCCATTCAGGCCGTGCAGTTTGTCCTGGGTCCAGACCAACGCAAAGGCGTCGCCGCCAATGCCGCAACCGGTGGGTTCGACCACCGTCAGGGCCGCAGCCGTGGCAATCGCCGCATCGATGGCATTGCCTCCGCGCCGCATCATTTCAATTCCGGCTTCGGCGGCCAGTGGCTGGGAGGCGGCGACCATGCCGCGCTTGGCGAAGACACTTTGACGTTGCGACGCGTAGGGATACTCATGGGCAGAAAACTTGAACATGGCAGGACTCACACAAATGGGTTGGACAGACTCAAAGCACGCGACTGAGAAACGCTCGGGTACGGGCATGCTTCGGCTGGCTGAAGATCTGTTCGGGCGGCCCCTGCTCGATCAGTTCACCTTGATCGAGCACCACCACGCGGTCGGCCACCTCGCGGGCAAAACCCATCTCGTGGGTGACCACGACCATGGTCATGCCCTCCTCGGCCAGCTCCTTCATCACTTGCAGTACTTCGCCAACCGTCTCCGGATCCAGGGCGCTGGTAGGCTCGTCGAATAGCATTGCCTGGGGTTTCATCGCGAGCGCCCGGGCAATAGCCACTCGCTGCTGCTGACCACCTGACAACATCGAAGGATAGTGATCGGCTTTCTCCGCCAACCCCACGCGCTTGAGCAGCGCCCTCGCCTGATCCACCGCCGCAGCACGAGGCACGCCCAGCACCTGGATGGGCGCTTCGATGATGTTTTCCAGGGCGGTCATGTGCGGGAACAAATTGAAGCGCTGGAACACCATGCCGATGTCCCGGCGCTGACGCGCAATGTTGCGTTCCGAGTCGCGGGCCAGGCTGCCATCGGCGCGGGTGCGGTAGCCCATTGGCCGACCACCGACACGGATCTGCCCGGACTGAATGTCTTCGAGCAGGTTGATGCAGCGGATAAAGGTGGTTTTGCCGGAACCGGAAGCGCCGATCAGCACCACCACTTCACCGCGTTTCACTTGCAGTGAAATGCCCTTGAGAATTTCCAGGTCACCGAAAGACTTGTGGACATCCAGGGCTTCGATCACCAGTTCTTCACTCATGTGCGCCATCTCAACGCCCCCTCAGCAGTTTCATGGTGTTGCGGCCAAACATCCGGCTGGCAGCCGGTGCCGGGCGATCGGATTGACCGAAGCGTTTTTCCAGCCAGCGCTGGAAGAAGCCCCACAGCGTGGTCAAGGCCAGGAAGTAGATGGCCACGACCAGGTACAGCTCGAACACACGGAAAGTCGCCGAGGTCACCATTTGCGTGCTAAGCAGCAACTCCTGCACCCCGATGACGCTGACCAGCGTGGTGTTTTTCAACATCACGTTGAACTCGTTACCCAGCGGCGGCACGATCACCCGGAACGCCTGGGGCAGGACGATGCGCCGCATCAATTTGGCAAAGGTCATGCCCAGGGAGCGCCCGGCCTCGTATTGGCCCTTGTCCACCGCACCGATACCGGCGCGGATGATTTCCGCCATATACGCGCCTTCATTCAGGCCCAGGGCAATGATCGCCGCCTGGATGTTGCCCGGCACGATGAACCAGCCGAGATCCAGGTCCTCAAAACGGAAAATGCCCCCCGCCGCCAGTGCCGTGTACAGGAAGACGATCTGCACCAGCAGCGGCGTGCCGCGCATCAGCCAGACATAAAAACGCACCGGGTACTGCAACAGCGGGTTGCTCGACAGCTTCATCAACGCCGCGATCAACCCCAGGACGCAACCTAGCAACATCGCCGACACGCTGATCAGGCAGGTCAGCCACAGCCCCGTCAGGTAGACATCGCTGGGCTGCAACAGGTACTGCCAGAACACATCCCAATTGAAATTCATCCGCTTTGCCCTCAGTCCAGTTTGTCGCTGTCGACATGCCATTTACTGAGGAGCGCGGCGTAACTGCCGTCGGCGCGCATGCCTTGCAGCACCTCGGTCAAGGCCACAGTCAGCTGCGGATCGCTTTTGCGCACGCCGAAGCCGGTAAGGATGCGGTTGAACGCCGGCACCGCCGACTGGAACAGGTCAGGCGCGAGTTGCTGATAATGGCCGGCGGATTCGACCGTGGTGCCGAACGCGTCCACTTGATTGATGCGCAAGGCCTGGAAGGCGTCGGCGTCGACGTTGTACACCACCAGTTTCATCGGCGCCTTGCCGGCCGCTTCGAGCTTTTCGTTTTCCTTGCCCAACAGCACCCGGATGGTCGAACCGTTGCTGACCGCGACCTTGAGCCCGGACAGGTCCTCCAGGGTGTTCACCGCTTTCGGGTTGCCCTTGGGCACTACGATGGATTGGCTGGAATACATGAAATTGACGATGTCGATCACCTCGCGGCGTTCGGGCTTGTCGAACAACTGATCGACGATCATGTCGCACTGCTGCGCCAGCAGCGCCGGGATCAGCCCGGCGAAAGGCGAGATGCGCCACTCGACTTTCTTGTCACCGAGGCGCTGGGCAATCGCCTCCCCCATGTCGACCTGCAGCCCAACCGGTTTCTGTTTCACGTCAAAGGACACCAACGGCGGTGAATCCATGCCGGAGCAATAGACGATTTTCTCGCTCTTGCTCAATCGCTCGGGTAACTCGGGGGCGGCGAGCGCCCATTGCGAACATAGACTCAAGGTGAACACGGCAACTAACGCGCAAGGCTTGTGCATGGCAAAACTCCAAGTGGCTGCAACGTAAGTCCCCTGTAGGAGCTGCCGCAGGCTGCGATCTTTTGATGTTGTTTCTAAAGATCAAAAGATCGCAGCCTGCGGCAGCTCCTACAGTGGAATGTGGGGTTCTTCTATTGATGGGCTTCGAGGAACTGAATCAGTCTCGGAATGGTGCCTTCGATGTGTTCGCACACCACCGCGGCTGCCTTGTCCGGGTCGCCGGAACGCAGTGCGGCAATAATCGAGGCGTGCTCGTCGCGGGCGCTGCGGGGTTTGTCGGCGTGTTGCAGCCACAGGCGCATGTGCGGCTCGATCACCGAATACAGCGCCGAAATCTGCCGCATCAGGCGCGGACGTTCACTCAGGCTGCACAGGTATTCATGGAAGGCGCGATGGCGGCTGACCCACTCGGCGCCGTCCTCACGGTAGTCGTCCATCTCATCGAGCAGGCGCTCCAGATGGCTGAAATGGCGCTCGGTGAGTTTCGTCACGGCAACACGGATGGCGAGACCTTCCAGAGCGCTGCGCATCTCGAACACCTCACGCATTTCCTCGATGTTCAGGCCGCGCACGATCGCGCCGCGATTGGGCCGCAACGTCACCAGGCCATCGGCATCCAGGCGCCGAAAGGCTTCGCGCACCGGCATGCGGCTCATGCCGATTTCACCGGCGATGTCCTCGGCAATCAGGCGCTCGCCAGTGCGGTAGCGACCTTTGCAAATGGCCTCCAGGAGAAAGTTGTAAGCCTCTTCCTCAGCGGTGACAGGTTGGCGCTCTGTATAGGCAGGGGCGAATTTCATCAAATGCACCTTTTGTATTTTTGTATCCAATTATCCATAAAGCCAAAAAAGCACGTTGCGTGCCAGCTTCGCCATACGCTGCTCAGGTGCATGATTCGATTGATATAACTGAAATCGGCAAGGCTGTTAGCGCCCATCGACGTCGGGGGATAACGAGTTGAAATGAATCAGGGTGTAACCAAAAAGCCCCAACAGGGGGCGGGTGGTAACACCGTCAGTGAAACGTTTTATCTGCCCTGCCAGCCCGCTACGCTTGCGTGTAAAGTACCGCCATAAAAATCTCAATCAGGAACCCTGACCGTGGCTAAAACTCTCGACATCAGTGCCAACTTCGACAGCGGCAACATCCAGGTCATCGATGTCAGCGACCCACTCAAACCCCTGCTGGCCATCCGTCCCGATAGCAAAAGCAACCATTTCCAATGGTTCCACTTCAAGGCCAGCGGCCTGCATGTCGGCCAGGACCATTGGTTTCGCCTGAACAATGCCAGCCAGTCCTCCTACAACAAGGCCTGGACCGGCTATCAAGCGGTGGCGTCCTACGACCACGTCAACTGGTTCCGTGTGCCGACCATTTTCGAGGGCGACTGCCTGCGTTTCAGCCTCGAAGCTGAACAGACCCACGCCTGGTTCGCCTACTTCGAACCCTACAGCCGTGGCCGCCACGACTGGTTGATCGAGCAAGCACTGACCAAGGCCGGCACCGAATTGCTGGCCACCGGCAAGAGTGTCGAAGGTCGCGACATCCAGTTGCTGCGCAAAGGCACTGGCGCCGAAGGCCAGCGCAAGGTGTGGATCATTGCCCAGCAACATCCCGGCGAACACATGGCCGAGTGGTTCATGGAAGGTGTGATCGAGCGCCTGGAGAAACACGACGACCCGGTGCTGAACAAGCTGCTGGCCAGTGCCGACCTGTACCTGGTGCCGAACATGAACCCGGACGGAGCCTTCCACGGCCACCTGCGCACCAACGCCATGGGCCAGGACCTGAATCGCGCCTGGCAAAGCGCCAGCGAGGAACTCAGCCCGGAAGTCTTTTTCGTCCAGCAGCAGATGGAAAAATACGGCGTCGACCTGTTCCTCGACATCCATGGCGACGAGGAAATTCCCCACGTGTTCACCGCTGGCTGCGAGGGCAATCCAGGCTACACGCCGCGGATCGAAAAACTCGAGGAACACTTCCGCAACCACCTCAAGCACACTACCAAGGACTTCCAGACCAAGCACGGCTACACCCGTGACGAACCGGGCAAAGCCAACATGACCCTGGCGTGCAACAGTGTCGGGCAGAAATACGATTGCCTGTCGCTGACCCTGGAAATGCCTTTCAAGGACCACGACGACCACCCGAATCCATTGACGGGGTGGTCGGGCAAACGGTCGAAGCAATTGGGCAAGGATGTGTTGACGACGGTGGCGGATATCGTTGGCGTTTTGCGCTGATCTATCGCGCGATACCTGTAGGAGCGAGCATGCTCGCGATGGTCGTCAACGATGACGCGGGAAACCTGACGCCCCACGGCGTCCTCCGGTTTTTCGCGAGCAGGCTCGCTCCTACAGGTTTTAAGTGTCAATGATGCCGGCGATCACCCGCGGTCTTTGCCCCTCAACATACTGTCCAGCACCTCATCGCGCCGCACCCAGCCATGAAACAACGCCGCAGCCAGGTGCAACAGCACGGTCAGGAACAGCAGATACGCCAGATACCCGTGTGCCTTGCGCAGGAACGCGAACACCTGCGCATTGGCCGGCACAATCGACGGCAACTGCAATGAGCTGCTGAGCATCACCGGTTCGCCGGACGCTGAAATCATTGCCCAGCCCAACAACGGCAAGACCAGCATCAGGGAATATAGCAAGACATGCGATGCCTTGGCCGCCAGTACTTGCCAACCCGGCAGGTCTGCGGGCAATGGTGGTTGGGTGGTCGAAAAGCGCACCAGCAGGCGCACGATTACCAACAACAGGATGGCAATGCCCAAGGGCTTGTGCAGGTGGATCAGCCATTCATGGCGCTCGGACACCGAGGCAACCATGCCCGCGCCAATGAACAGCATGGCGATGATCATCAGCGCCATCAGCCAGTGCAGCAGGCGCGCCAGTGGAGCGAAGTGGTTGGGTTGGTTGCTCATTGCTGGGCCTCCTGTTTGGCGGCGGGCAACTGGCTGACTTCGCTGGTGCGACGCAGGTAGGAATTGGCGTAACCGGCTGAACGAGCGGCGAGCAGCGGGTCGTCGGAACCTTCGATGCCTGCAGGGAGCACCAGCGGGTCATAGTTGATGTCGCGGCACTCACCGCTGAGTTGCGGCTGGGTGCTTTCAAGAACCAGGGTGCCTGCGTTCAACACCTTGCGCCCCTCGGGCCAGGCCTTGCTCGCATCGTTAACCGGGTCACCGGGGTTGGCCAAAGTGATGTTCAACTGAAAGCGCAGTGGACCGGCGGCGATGCGCTGAACCAGGTCTTTCTCGAGGAAATCGCTGCCTTGCGGGGCGGTGGCACCCGGCGCGTCCTGAACCGCTGGCACCATGCTCCAGCGCACGGCTTGACGTTGCCCGGCGGCATTGACCAGATAGAACGCGTTAACGCTGTTGTAGGTTTCCGTCACGTAACTGGCCGAGGGTTTCGCGGTCTTGATCCAGGCCAGGAACGGTGCGGCTTCCGGGTGCGAGCCGAAGAACGCCGGCACCGCCGCCGGGTCCGGTTTGCCCGTCGCGGGAACCGGCGACTGGGCCTGTTGCAATTGATAGAACGCCTCGGGCGTGCCCACCGGGAACACCGGCATGCTGTTCATTCCGGTGCGCCATTGCTGGCCGTTGGCCTGGGTGAAACGTAACGCCAGGCTGCGTATCGGCACGGCGCTATCTGGCGCGTAGGGATTACCCGCCGGCAAGGCGAAACGACCGACTACCGGGGTCCGCGCCTGATTGAACACCTGTGCGGTGGAATAGCTGCGCGCCTCGCCACTGCTCTCGAAATGGCCGATCACGCACACGCCTTTGGCGTGGTTACGACGAAATCCCGGGTGCACGCCGTTGTTGGTTTCCAGCACATTGACCAGCTTTTTCGGGGTCAGGCGCTGTGGGTCAAAGGTGCCATTGACGTAGGCAAACGCCCCAGCCACTGCAGCCACGACCACGGCAATGCCGGCCAGACGCAACATCAGGCTCGCGGCACTCAAGGGTGGCGGTGATGATCGATCTACCATGAAAGACTCCAGGGCCATCGGCCACAAGTGAAAAGAATCAGGCAGACGAACCTCGCGGCGGTTTATTCCATCGACCGGTGTTTATTTTTCCGGGTGTGGAATAACCTCCCATGCCAAGCGTCTTCCTGGTTCAAAGCGTAGTGAGAAACCAGAAATTCATGAACGATATCGACGAACAACTGCGAGAAATCATTCCCAGGTTGCGCCGCTTCGCCGTATCGCTGACGCGCAATTCCAGCAGCGCCGATGATCTGGTGCAGTCGTGTCTTGAGCGTGCGCTATCAAGCTGGGGCGACAAGCGCGTCGAGGGCGACTTGCGCGCCTGGTTGTTCTCGATTCTTTATCGACAGTTTCTCGATGCTCACCGTCGCTCCCGACGCTACGCGCGAATGCTTGAATTCTTTACCGGACGCGATGATGCGCAGCCTTCGGTGGAGCGGACCGTGATCGCTCAATCGACCCTCAACGCCTTCGATCAACTGCCAACCGAACAGCGCGCGCTGCTGCTGTGGGTGTCGGTTGAGGGGCTGAGTTACAAAGAGGTCGCCGAGATTCTCGACGTACCCACCGGGACCGTGATGTCCCGCCTGTCTCGGGCTCGCCAAGCCCTGCGCCAACTCAGCGATGGCGAAATCAACCGCCCTGCCCTGCGGAGACTCAAATGATCAGCATGCCCCCCAGCGAGCGCGACCTGCACGCTTACGTCGACCATCAGCTGGACGAGGAAGACCGGCGTCTGGTGGAGACCTTCCTGGCCAGTAACCCACAGGCGGCCGCGCAGGTTCGCGGCTGGCAGCAGGACGCCCAGCACCTGCGCGCAGCCCTCGGCGGCGCCTTGCAGCAGCCCACCAACCCCGATCTGGAACCGGCAGTCATTCGCCAACGCCTCCAACGCCAGTCCCGTCGTCACCTGGCCAGCGCCGCGATGTTGCTGATTGCTGTCAGCGTCGGCGGCTTCAGCGGCTGGCAAGCCCGGGAAATGACCTTGGCCGGCGCGTCAGCCCCGATGACCGATGCCCTGCAGGCCTATCGCCTGATTGCCCAGCAAGGCATCCTGCCAGCCGACTACAAGGCTGGCGACGACGCAGACATGCAGGGCTGGCTCGACCGTTATTTCACCCAGGCCAATCGCCTGCCTGATTTATCCGGCGCAGGCTTCAAACCGGCCAGCGGGCGTTTGCTCAGCACCGAGCAAGGACCAGCGGCGATGGTGGTCTACGAAGATCAGAACGGGCAGAAAATCAGTTTTTATGTGCGCCCGCCGGGACCGAAGAACTTTCTGCTGCCCCGGGGTAGCCGCAGTGATGGCGGCTTACAGGCCGAGTACTGGTCGGGTGGTGGCTACAACTATGCGATGGTCAGCCCGGCGGATACGCCGGCGGCGCGGATGCTCAGGCAAACCACGCAGTTCTGACAACACTATCCCTTGTAGGAGCGAGCCTGCTCGCGAAAGTGTGGGGTCAGTCGACATCAATGCTGAATGTGCTGCCGCCTTCGCGAGCAGGCTCGCTCCCACAGGGGATCCAGGTGCACCTGCAAAAGTCAGGTCGGCTTTAAGGCCGCCTCGCTTTGCTGTTGATCGCGAGCGCCCCGTTAACCACGCTGGCCGAACGCAGGCATTGCGCAGTGGGGAAACCGGCAGGACGCCGGTTTAGCCGCGCTGG